>CACZTC010000132.1 GCA_902784015.1 uncultured Erysipelotrichaceae bacterium
ATACATCGCATAAAGAATTCTTCTTTGAACTGGCTTCAAGCCATCACGAGCATCAGGTAGAGCACGTTCTTGGATGATAGCTTTAGCGTATCTTGAAAATCCAGCTCCCATAATATCTTCAAGTAACTGTGGTATATATTTTGTGTTATCTTCTATTTTCTTTTTCTTCGCCATGATTATTCAACCTTAAAATCATCTTCTAGTGTGAAACTGATATTATTCTCTATCCATTCTCTTCTTCTTTCAGCCTTGTCCCCCATTAAAGTAACTACTCTTCTTTCTGCCTTCATTACATCATCAATACCTACTTGAATAAGAGTTCTACTACTTGGATCCATTGTGGTCTCCCATAATTGTGTAGCATTCATTTCCCCTAAGCCCTTATATCTTTGAATTTCAACTTTACCTAACTTCTTTTTTAATTCATCTAATTCTTCATCGCTATAGCAATACTCCATTGTCTTACCTTTACTTACTCTATATAAAGGTGGTAATGCAATATAAACCATACCTTGTTCAATTAAAGGCCTCATATAACGATAGAAGAAAGTTAATAAAAGAATTTGAATATGTGAGCCATCATCGTCAGCATCAGTCATGATAATGACTTTACCATAATTAGAATCAGTATAATCAAAGTCTGGTCCAACTCCTGCTCCTAATGTATATATTAAAGTATTCAATTCTTCATTCTTTTCAATATCTGCCAAAGTACATTTTTCTGTATTTAATACTTTACCTCTAAGTGGTAATATTGCTTGATAATTTGAATCTCTTCCTTGCTTGGCGCTACCTCCAGCAGAATCACCCTCAACCAAGAATAATTCTTTTATTGCACTATCTTTACTATTAGCTGGCGCTAATTTACCTGATAATACTTTTTCGCCTTTACCAACACGCTTACCCCGCCTAGCTTCATCTCTTGCTTTACGGGCTGCTTCTCTAGCTAAAGCTGCTTTCTGCATTTTTTTAACCAAATTATCTGATTGTTCTTTATTTTCTTCTAACCAATAAGATAATTTTTCAGCTACAACTGAATCAACTGCAGATTTAGCCTCTGGTGTTCCTAATTTACCTTTAACTTGGCCTTCAAATTGTAATAGACCTTCTGGAATTGATACTGCTAGAATAGTAGTCAAACCTTCTCTAACATCAGCACCTTCTAGATTCTTATCTTTTTCTTTTAGTAAAGCATGGCTTCTAGCATAATCATTAATAGCTTTCGTGAAAGCTGTCTTAAAACCAACTTCATGTGTACCACCATCACCAGTTCTAACTAAATTAACAAAGCTTGATGTATTTTCTTGATAATCATCAGTAAATTGGAAAGCTACATCTACATGAATGCCTTGACTATCACCTGAAAATTTAACTGGCGGAGTGATAGTTTTTCTATCTTCATTTAGATAATTTAAGAAAGCTACTAATCCATCTTCATATAAAAATGTTTCTGATTGATGCTTTTTATTTCTTTTATCAACTACTTCAATTGCGATACCACTTAAAAGGAATGCTTCTTCTCTAGCTCTTTCACATACTAAATCAAATCTATAATCTGTTGTCGAAAATACTTTAGCATCAGGCTTAAAATTGACGGTTGAGCCAGTCTTATTAGTGCTACCTAATTTCTCAAGTTTACTAGCTTTCTTACCACCATCTTTAAAACTCATTCTAACTAATTCGCCATCTCTAGCTACTTCTACCGTTAAATGTTCACTTAAAGCATTTACAACGCTAGCTCCTACTCCATGTAATCCCCCTGCTGTCTTATAGCCACCTTCAGAAGTAAATTTACCTCCAGCATGTAAAACTGTAAAAATAACCTGTAATGTATTCATGCCAGATTCATGTTTGCCTGTAGGCATACCACGACCTTCATCACTAACTGTTACACTTCCATCTTCTTCTAAAACTATTTTTATTTTTTTGCCATATCCATTTATAGCTTCATCTATTGCATTATCGACAATCTCCCATATTAGATGATGTAAGCCTCTACTATCTGTAGAGCCTATATACATACCTGGTCTTTTTCTAACTGCTTCAAGACCTTCTAATATTTGAATACTACTATCGTCATATTTTACTGCCATATTTTCTCCCTATAACCAAATTATTATATCAAAAAAATGCCTATTTTGTAGGATTTCCAACTAAATATAGCATTCTTTATTATTCATTTATTATATAAACATTATAAAGGATATTTCCTAATTCTCTAAATAGTCTATTAAAGCTTCAACTCCTCTTAAAATAACTTTATAAGCTGTATCGAAATCATCATTCCACCATGGATCAGCTATATCTTTATCGCCACCACTAAAGCTTAATAATTTACAGCATTTATTATCAGGATCATTATTAGTAAAATGCATTAATCTATTCATATTTGAATTATCCATGGCAATAATATAATCAAAATTATCATAATCATAAGTAGTGATTTGTCTAGCACGATGATTACCGATTGGTATACCTTCCTCATTTAACTTTTTTTCTGCTAGATAATATATTCTATTACCTATCTCTTCTCTACTTACTGCGCAAGAATCAATAAGATATTTATTCTTGATGCCTTTTTTTTCAACTAAAAACTTCATAATATACTCAGACATTATGCTTCTACAAATATTGCCGTGGCAAACGAATAGGATTTTTATCATATCTTTCTAATGCCTCTCTATGCGTTAATA
>CACZTC010000133.1 GCA_902784015.1 uncultured Erysipelotrichaceae bacterium
AAAGATGGCAGAGTTATAAATGATACAAATCCTTGTAAAGAGATAAATGAAAAAAAGCTAGATAATAATATAGGAAAATCATCAATGTCTTTTTTGACAGCTTTGAATCTTAGTTTCAATAATTTATATTCAAAGCGTGCTCGTACTATTTTAGTATCTCTTGCCGGTTCGATAGGTATTATTGGAATAGCTTTAATATTAGCTTTATCAAATGGTGTTAATAAATATATAAAATCAATTGAAGAAGATACACTTTCAGAATATCCTCTCCAAATTCAATCAACTGGTTTCAACTTTGGTTTTCTAGGCGAAGATAGAGATGAAAAAGAAGGTGATTATGAAGTAAAAGAATCACAGATGATTAATACAATGTTTGCGCGAATGAGCTCAAATGATTTGAAATCATTAAAAGAATATTTTGAAAGTGATGAATCAAATATTAGAGATTATGTGAATGATATTGAATATAGTTATGAAGTCATTCCAAATATATATAGGGTAGATAAAGATGAATATAGAAAGGTGAATCCCGATAATACCTTTGCCTCTCTAGGTATGGGATCATCATCTATCTCCAATTCTTATCTTTCTTCAATGATGAGTACTGATGTTTTTTATGCTTTACCAAATAATAAGATTCTCTATGAGAATCAATATGATATTAAAGCAGGGAAATGGCCAAGTAATAGTAATGAATTAGTATTAGTATTGACTTCTAGTGGTAAAGTAAGTGATTTTCTTTTATATACAATGGGCTTTAAAGATATAAAAGAATTAGAAAAGATGGTTGATGAATTAGCTAAAGAAGAAACAATTAATACTAAAAAGGAAGAAGAAAAAGAATATAAATATGATGATTTTATTGGCGTTAGCTTTAAGTTAATTCACTCATCTGATTATTATCAATTTGATAATGAATATAAGATATATGTTGATCATAGTGAAGATAAAGAATATATCCAATCTCTTCTAGCTGATGCTAAAGAGCTAGTAATAGTTGGAGTAGTGCAACCTAAGGAAGATGTTAAAGCTACTATGTTAACAATGGGTATTAATTATCATCATTCTTTAAAAGAAGAGATAATTAATTATGCTAAAGAATCTGAAGTAGCTAAAGCACAACTTAAAGATAATAAAAAAGATATTTTCACAAACAAAAGCTTTGGAGAAGATAATAATGAACTTGGTTTAGATTCATTATTTACGATTGATGAAGAAAAGATTAATAATGCCTTTTCATTTGATTTAAGTGGCTTAAGCTTTGATATGAGTAATATGGATATATCTTCTAATATTGATTTATCTAATATAAAAATAGAAGCTCCAAATATGGAAGGTCTTGATTTAGATAATTATCTAAAGAATATTGATATAAAAATAAATGAGGAAGAATTAGGCAAAGTTAGTAAAGAATTATTAAGTGGTTATATTGAATATATTGATGATAATTATAATGAAGATATAAAGACAATAGAAAAGGCATCTCTAGATTATCTTGAAAGCGATGAAGTTAATTCAAATATTAAATCGCTTTATGAAGATATTTTGGATGATTTCAATAAAGGTATTAATAGTATTGATACTAATAAGCTTTTAAATAATCTTTCTAATAATCTACAAGATTATATGAAAGATAAAGAGATTACTACTGCAGCTCAAGCAATTAATCTTATTCAAGAATATTTTTCTAGTGAAGAAGTAAATGATTTATTTAATAAAGAAATATTAGAAGTAGTAAAAGAAAATATTAATACTGAAGCTAATCAGGAAAAGATTAATAGCTTATTAACATCTTTGGCTAGCGGCTATAATGACTATTTAAATAATAATTATCCTAAAGAAATAAAGAATATTAGTTCGTCCCCAGAAGCTTATCTAAAAGAGAATAATACACAAAATTTAATCAATAATAATATTAATAAAATTGTAAATGTTGAAGAAATAGAAGAACAGTTCACTAGATTAATAAATGATAGTACCCAAACATTTGCGAGTAGTATGGAAACGCAAATTACTAATATTATGAGTAATGTAGTTAATCAAATCAGTTATGTATTAACTTCTAATATCACTAATATGATGAATACAATACCAACGCAATTAGAAAATGCATTTAGTTTTGATGCAGATGCTTTCCAAAATGCGATAAAAATGAGTAAATCGGAGAAAGATATTCAAGAAATAATGATGCAGATGATGAATAGTTATCAAGGAAGCTATGAGGGTAATTTACGTAAATTAGGTTATGCCAATATTGATAAACCTAGTTCTATAAATATTTATCCAATTGATTTTGCAGCGAAAGAAAAAGTATTAGAAATATTAGATGAATATCATGAGAAAA
>CACZTC010000134.1 GCA_902784015.1 uncultured Erysipelotrichaceae bacterium
TAAATAATATAAACCTATTAAAGCTATTATTACCGCAATCCAAACACTCATATGGATTTTTTTCTTTATGAATATAGCTAATAAAGGTACAAAAATAATATAGAGTGAACTTAAAAAACCAGCCTTACCTACTGTAGTAAAAGCTATACCATATTGTTGGAAATACATTCCTAAGGAGGCTATTAAGCCACAAATAAAACCACCCTTAATTGTCATAGCATCTATTGTCTTTTCACTTTTATTAACTTTTTTTAATATAGGTAAAGATAATATTAAAACTGAAGCACCTAAAGCACTTCTAATACAATTAAATGTCCAAGGCCCAATAAATAAAGTACCTTCACTTTGAGCTACAAAAGCAGAGCCCCAAATGAAAGCTGCAAGTAATAATAATATTTGATATAGATATTTTTTCATTTTGTTTTCGTTACTGTAAAGCCTCTATCAAAAGTAATATTAATATTATGATTAGGATATTTCTCGTTTAATTCTTTTTTCAATATTTCTTCAATATTGTTATGATCAACATCAATATTAAAAGGTAATTCAATATCAAAAGATATATCTTTTTTATCTTTATCTATTTGTAAGTCATGACTTGATAAATCAGGATTAATAGATGCTAATAAATCATTAATAATTCTTTGAATATTTATATAATCACGATCACGTACATCAATTGGATCTATATGGATAGTGAAATCAACATCATATTTATTCCTAATATCATTTTCTATTTCATCAATAATTTGATGAGCATCATCAAGTGATAATTGATTACTCATTTCAACATGACCACTTCCCATTTTTACGCTTGGCCCATAATCATGAATTATTAAATCATGTACACCTTTAATACCACGATGCGCAAGTATCATATCTTTAATATCTTTTAATACTTCTTCATCAACTTGACTACCTAATAGTCTCGTTATAGTTGATTTAGCTAGATTATATCCTGATATGAATATAAAAATAGAAACGATAATACCACCAATACCATCATAAGGAAGACTATTATTAAATCTATAAAGAATAATCGCTAATAATACAACAGAAGTAATTAATACATCATTTCTAGAATCTTCTCCACTTGCGATTAAAGCCAAATTATCTATTTCATTACCAACTTTTTTTAGATATATAGATAAACCAACTTTAACTATTATTGTTAGTAATAAAAGAATAATAGTTATTAAGGATGGTTTGATAATAATAGGATCTATAATCCTTTTATAGCTTTCTGTTAAAAATTCAAAGCCAGCTATAAAGATAATAATAGTCACAACAAAACTAGCTATATATTCTACCCTACCATGACCAAAGGGGTGTTCTTTATCTGCCGGCTTACTTGCATAATGAAGACCAACTAGCGATATCACAAAAGATAATGAATCAGATAAATTATTAAAAGCATCCGATATTATTGCGACTGAAGATATTAAAAAACCTAATATGAGTTTTACTATAAATAAACATATATTAGAAAAGACCCCCAACAAGCATGATATTTTAGTTATTTCATGTCTTTTTGTAGGGTAGTCTTTAATATTCTTTTTTTCTAAATACTTATCTAATAATTTCATTACCTTAACTATTTTATATCAGTTAAGATTATTATCAAAATCATATGAAGCATAACTTTCTTTAGAATATTTATAGATAATCGCTACTATCATTGGCATAAAGATAATCGCAATGAATACAAACATATCTAATCTTTCAAAGCGCGCATTATTAATAATCATATTTAATAAATATAACATTGCCATCACTAATATATCTAAACGTAAAACATCTTCAATATCTTCATATTCATTCATTGACCATAATAAGGCAAAAACAGTATTCAAAACCATCACAAATATTAATGTCGGTATTTCATTTAAGAGATTAGTAAAATGTAAAGCTATAATCTGTAATCCGATAAATATACATAATTGGAATAATTTATCTTTTAAGATATTTATACTATTCTCTTTTAATGTTAATAAAAGCGCCATTATCGAAACCATTATTGAAGCTAAATTTCTTCCTTCACTACTATAGGCAAAAGCCAACAACATCAATCCTTGCGATAAATAAAATATATATTTCTTTTTCATCTTCTTTCTTTATACAAATCTATTTCAATCTGTATAGCGCTCCTTTCACTTATTATTCTATTTAAACCCTCTAGAAACGATGTACATATTCATGTACAATGTAAAAAGATGAAAAAAAGTATTAAGACAATTGAATTACCATTTATGATATTAGATCTTCTTAATAAAGAAACAGATGAAGATCATATTATTTCTATGCCTGAAATTATTGCGATGCTAGAAGAAGATGGTTATAAATGTGATCGAAGAACTATCTATAAAGCTATTAAGACATTAAAGAAATATAATGTTGATATTCTTTATAAACAAATTCATCGCAAACAAGGTTATTATCTTAAAAGAAATATATCTGAGGCAGAAATAGCTATTATTATTTCTTCTTTATATGACAATGCTTCTTTATCATTAAAAGATACTCATAAAATAGAAAAGCTAATTAACAATCTTTATAGTCCATATAAAACTAATGATTTATATAAGCCACATTTAGCTAATAATAAAACTGCCAATCCTTATGTAATAAAAAATATTTCTTTAATTATGCAGGCAATTAAAAATGGTGATGATGTTGAATTTAGATATTATGATCTTTCTATTACTAAAGAAAAAAAATATCGCAAAGATAAAAAGAAATATATTTTAACACCTTATGCCTTATCTTCTTCTCAAGGCAAAATATATACCATCATGTACAACAATACTTATAAAACTTTTAATATTTATCGCTTAGATAAAATAGATACTTTATCTATAATTGAAGCAGATCATCCTCGCGTTCCCTTTAATCTAGATTCATATCTACGTAATTCTTTTTTTATGTATAGCGGAGAAGCTATTACGATAACAATAAAATGTCCTTTAGATTTTTCTAATATTATTTTTGATCAATTTGGTAAAGATATCATCATATCAAAAGTCACAAATGATTATTTTATCGCTTCTATTCGTACTAGTAATTCACCAACATTAATAAGTTGGTTATTACAGTTTTACGATAAAATAGAAGTGATAAAACCAAAAGAGATAATTGATAAGCTAAAGAATATAGCTACATATATTAATGATAAATATTAATGAGGTAATAATGATAGATAAGATAGAAAGATTACAAGAAATAATTGATAACAGTAATAAGATTGTATTCTTTACTGGAGCAGGTGTATCTACAGCTAGTGGCATACCTGATTTTAGATCACAGGATGGTTTATATAATCAAAAATATAAATATCCTCCAGAAACTATTATCAGTCATTCTTTTTATCGTAATAATCCTGAAGAATTCTTTGAATTTTATAAAGATAAAATGTTATTTTTAGATGCTAAGCCTAATGTGACACATGAATTTATAGCTAAGTGCGAAGAGAAAGGTATTTCTTTAGGCGTAGTAACACAAAATATTGATGGTCTTCATCAAAAAGCAGGAAGTAAAAAAGTATTTGAATTACATGGCTCAGTTTTAAGGAATTATTGCGAGAACTGTCATACATTTTATGATGTTGATTATATTTATAATGCCCCTTCTATACCTAGATGTACTGAATGTAATGGAATCATTAAACCAGATGTAGTTTTATATGAAGAAGGACTTGATGAAGCAATTCTATCTGGCGCCTTACATGCAATCCATAGCGCAGATACAATGATAGTATTAGGAACATCATTAGTTGTATATCCTGCCGCAGGACTATTAAATTACTTTTATGGTGATAATTTAGTAATAATAAATAAATCGACTACACCATATGATAGTAAAGTCGATTTATGTATAAATGCAGATTTTAATGATGTTATTCCAAAAATAAAGATTTAGAATATACCCTTATTCGCATTTTGAACAACTGGAATCTCTGTATTATCTACATCATCAATATGCTTACCAGCATATTTTTTAGTTTCATTAACTATAACTTTCGCTAATAATAAAATCGCAATGATATTTGGTATAGTCATTAAGCCATTTAATAGATCCGCAAAATTCCATACTAAATTAAGTTCTACTAAAGATCCCACAAACACGCTGATAACCCATAATATCTTATATGGAAGAATA
>CACZTC010000135.1 GCA_902784015.1 uncultured Erysipelotrichaceae bacterium
TGCTTTATTAACCATATAAGGTAATTCATAAATAATAATTCTAGATTTTCCATTAGGTAATTCAGTTACTTCTGATTTACCTCTCATTACGATTGTGCCTTTTCCTGTTTCAAAAGCTTGTCTTATACCAGATCTTCCTAATATAAAGCCACCAGTAGGGAAGTCTGGCCCTTTAATATATTCCATTAATTCGGTAGTTGTTATTTCCGGGTTTTCCATAACGGCGATAATACCATCAATTGTCTCGCCTAGATTATGTGGGGCAACATTAGTAGCCATACCAACCGCAATACCATAAGAACCATTAACGATTAAGTTAGGAAAACGAGAAGGGAGGATAGAAGGTTCTTTTTCAGTAGCATCAAAGTTATCATCCATATCTACTGTATCTTTATCTAAATCCCTTAACATTTCTACAGCTATCTTAGATAATCTAGCTTCTGTATAACGCATAGCTGCTGGATCATCCCCATCAACAGAACCAAAATTACCATGACCATCCACTAACATCTCTCTCATATTCCATGATTGAGCCATATAAGCTAAAGCACCATAAATAGATGAATCACCATGAGGATGATATTTACCCATCGTATCACCAACAATACGCGCACATTTTCTATGTGGTTTATCTGGCCAGTTACTCAATTCGCTCATCGCAAATAATATTCTTCTTTGTACTGGCTTTAGTCCATCTCTAACGTCTGGTAAAGCACGAGCGACAATAACTGACATTGAATATTCAAGGAAGTCACGGCGCATTTCTTTAGATAAATCTGTCTCAGTTATATTTCCTGGATCAAAATTATCTTCATCAAATTCCATAAAATCATTTAACCCCATAACTTACCTCCTTATACATCTAAATTCTCTACAAAATGAGCATTCTCAACTATGAAGTTCTTTCTTGGTTCAACTTCTTCGCCCATTAACATACTAAAGTTTTGATCTGCCTGTTCAGCATCTCCAATTGTTACTCTAATTAATGTTCTATTTTCAGGATTCATGGTTGTTTCCCATAATTGTTCAGCATCCATTTCACCTAATCCTTTATATCTTTGAATAGCTATTCTATCGCCCATCTCTTCTTTGATTTGTTCGAGTTGTTTATCTGTATATGCATATTTAACTGCATTACCTTTTTTTACTTGATATAGAGGAGGCTGAGCAATATAAACATAACCTCCTTCAATTACTGGTCTTAAATAACGATAGAAGAATGTTAAGAGTAAAGTACGAATATGAGCACCATCAACATCAGCATCAGTCATTATTACTATCTTGTGATATCTTAATTTAGATGTATCTATTTCATCCAAAATACCACAACCAAAAGCTGTTATCATTGATCTTATTTCTGCATTTTCAAATATTCTATGTTGTCTAGCTTTTTCAACATTGATAATTTTTCCTCTTAAAGGAAGTATCGCTTGGAAATGTGAATCTCTGCCATTTTGAGCACTACCACCTGCAGAATTACCTTCGACTATATATATTTCACATATTGAAGCATCTTTACTTGAACAATCTTTTAATTTTCCTGGTAATGAACTAATTTCTAAACCATTTTTTCTTCTTGTTGCTTCACGAGCTTTTTTTGCGGCTAATCTAGCTTGAGATGCCAAATTAGCTTTTTCAATAATAATTTTAGCTTGATCAGGATTCTCCATTAAGAATCTTTCAAGTTGCTCACCAAAAATAGAAGATACAACTTTTCTTACTTCACTATTTCCTAATTTTGTTTTAGTTTGTCCTTCATATTGAGGGTCAGGATGTTTAACAGAAATAATAGCTGTAATTCCTTCTTTACAGTCATCACTAGTTAAATTATCATCTTTTTCTTTTAAGAAACCATTATCTCTAGCATATTTATTAATTATTCTGTTTAAAGCTAATCTAAAACCTTCTTCATGAGTGCCGCCTTCAATAGTATTAATATTATTACAGAAGGTATAAACACTTGGATTATAGCCATCATTATATTGACAAGCTACTTCTACTTGAATATCTTCAGATACTCCTTCTGAATAAATA
Source organism: uncultured Erysipelotrichaceae bacterium (assembly GCA_902784015.1). GTDB lineage: Bacteria > Bacillota_I > Bacilli_A > Erysipelotrichales > Erysipelotrichaceae > Bulleidia. The sequence continues at coordinate 2,035 of CACZTC010000135.1, forward strand.
ATATCGTTATGGATAACTGTCCTATGTTTATTTAAATAAGCAACATATTCTTTTAAACCACCTTCAAAATGATAAGAATAATGTTGTTTCTTTTCTTCTTCCTCTCTTTCATCATTGAATTCAAGAGTTATACCTTTATTTAAGAAAGCTAATTGTCTAATTCTATCTCTTAATGTTTCATGATCATAAACAGTAGTTTCTGTAAAGATAGTAGGGTCAGCTTTAAATGATACTTTTGAACCATGTTTATTTTTATCACATTTTCCTACTTCTTTTAATTCTCCGATTGGTTTTCCACCATCTTCAAATCTAATAAAATATTCTTTACCATCATGATAAACACTAACTTCTAACCATTCTGATAATGCATTAACGACGCTAGCTCCTACTCCATGCAATCCACCAGATACTTTATATGCTTGCCCACCAAATTTACCGCCTGCATGTAAAACTGTAAAAATAGTTTCAATTGTAGATTTACCAGTCTTTTCATTTATACCTGTAGGCATACCTCTACCATCATCCACAACAGTTACTATATTATCTTTATCAACAGTAACACTAACAGTACTCGCAAAGCCTGCCATCGCTTCATCTATACCATTATCCACAATTTCCCATACTAAATGATGTAATCCTCTAGAAGAAGTAGAACCTATATACATACCGGGTCTTTTTCTAACAGCTTCTAATCCATCTAATACTTGAATATCTTCATCTTTATATTCATGTGAAACAGTTATATCTAATTCTTCACCTAATTTTAATTCACTATTTTCTTCTATATTCTTTTCTTTAGCCATACTATATCTCCTTCACTGTTCCATTTTCTACATAAAACTTTTTTATATTTCCATCTATTTCAATATCTTCGGTGGTAGTAATAATGCATTGAATATTATTCTTTAATAAATTAATTAATGCTTTTCTATGATTAATATCTAATTCACTTAATACATCATCAAGAAGTAATACAGGATATTTATTTGTTTCTTGATAAATATAATTAATAAGAGCTAATTTAAAAGCTAATATAACCATTCTTTTTTGACCTTGACTAGCTATATCAACAATAGGTATATCATCCATTAGAAATAAATAATCTTCGCGATGTGGTCCCTCTGTAGCTACTTTATAATCAATATCTTTTTGTTTACTTAATCTATATAAATCTTTTAATTTTTCTTTAACATTTTTATTATCTATACAAGATTTATATTTAATATTTATATTTTTATCTTCATTAGCTAATAATTTATATATTTTATTTATATTCTTATTAATTATTTCTATTATTCTATTTCTTTCATAAATTATTACTTCATCTACTTCTATTAATTGATCATTAATAACATCTAAATAATTTTCATCTATCTTATTCTTTAATAATATATTTTTTTCTTTTATTAAATTTTTATATTTATTTAAAGCTAATAAATATTTTTGATTAATCTTAGATATTTCTTGATCAATTATTTTTCTTCTTTCTTTAGGTTGATCATTAAATAAAAATAATTCATCTGGTGAAAATAAAATTACATTTAATTTTCCAATGAAATCACTAACTTTATTAATTGAATAATTATTAATACTTAAACTTTTTCCATTTTGATGAATAATAATATCTAATTTTTTATCTTCTTCATCATTAATGAGAGAAGATATTTTAGAAAATGATTTATTATTCATTATTAATTTTTTATCTTCATTTAGACGATGTGATTTAGTAAGTGATAAAAATAATATTGCTTCTAATAAATTAGTTTTTCCTTGACCATTATTTCCTATAAAACAATTTATATTTTTATTAAATTTAATATCTATATTTTCATAATTTCTATAAAACTTTAAGGATAATTCTTTTATTATCATTCTTCTACCACATACTCTTTTCCATGAACACTTATAACATCATTTTTATTTAATTTTTTACCTCTTTGTGTTGTAATAATTTGATTAACTTTTACTTCTCCTTCCTGTATTAAATATTTAGCTTCTCCACCTGAAAAAACTATGTTATTTTTCTTTAAAAATTTTTGTAAAGTTATACCTTTTTTTACATCATTTTTCTTCATAAAATAACATCTAAAATTATACCATAAAAATGCTTAAAAATCCTTTATTTTTAGGCTTTTTTTAACATTTTTTAAGTTAAAAAAAGAGGTATATTTTTACCTCTAATTTATTAACTTAAATGTCTAGTTGGAAGGACTAATTCAGTGATTGAATCATCACTTGGATCACTCACAATAAATGCCTTCATTTTTTCTGTAAATTTAATTTTTACATCATCTCCAGATAAGGCTTTTAAAGCATCTAACATATAATAAGAAATAAATACAATTTCAAAGTTTTCACCTTCAAACTTACCTACTAATTCTTCTTCAAATTCACCAATTTCTTGATTTTTATTTGATAATATAATTTCTTCTTTTGAACAATCTAATTTATTAGTAATAATATTCTCATTTTTTATAAAATTAGATCTTTCTACAGCATTTATTAAATCTCTTCTATTAATATCTAAATAATAATTAAATTGTCCTTCAGTAGGTATTAATTTATCTGTTGCAGGATATTCGCCATCTAATAATCTAGCTTGAAAAATAGTATCATTAAACACAAATTGTGCTTTTTTATCATTAATACTTATTAAAATATCACTATCATTATCTAATAATTGAAGAGATGATTTTAATTCATTTAATACTTTAGCAGGAATAGTAACATTAAATTCATTATTATAATTAAAAGGTATTATTTTTCTAGTTAATCTAAATGAATCAGTAGCTGTACAATTTAAATTATTACCTTGAGTTTTAATATTAACTCCCGTAAGAATAGGTCTAGTATCTTTTTTAGATACAGCAAAGACTGTTTGATTAATAATATTTAATAAATCTTTAACTTTTAAAGAAAAAGATTCATCATTAACTTTAAAATCAATTTTAGGATAACTTTCTGGATTTAGACCATTAATTTTATATTTAGCTTTTCCACCATGGAAATATAATAAACTTCCATCTAATATTTCTATTTCAATTATTTCTGAATCAACTTTTCTAACTAATTCTAATAAATATTTAACATCTACTAAAATATTTCCTTCTTCTATAATATTTAATTTATTATCATCATTTTTATTTATAATTTTTTGAATAGAAATATCAGCATCACTTCCAGTTAATACTAATTTATTATCTTTAGCTTCTATTTTTATACCTCTTAAAGAAACTTGTGGTGAAATAGGGGATATAGCTTTACTTACTATTTGAAGTTCATTATATAATTCATCTTTCAATATTGATATTTTCATAATTGATCCTTTCTTTTCTTTATATTTTTTATAATTTATTACTATTATTATAGGTGTTAATAAGTGGAAAACCTTATAAAATAGCTATTTTTCTATATAATTCTATCATTTGTGATTGTTAATCTAAAGTTGATATAAATGTTTATTTAAGTGGATAATTGTGATTCTATTTCTTTAATAGCTGTTTTAAATAAAGAATCTACTTTTATTTGATTTTCAACTTTATTACAAGCACTCATTATAGTTGTATGATCTCTTCCTCCAAATTCTTCTCCTATTTTAGTAAATGGAAGATCTAATAGTTTTCTACATAAATATATAGATATATGTCTTGCATTAGCTATATTTTTAGTTCTAGTTTTAGAAGTAATTTGTTGGCGAGTTAAACCATAATAATCAGCTACAGAATTTATAATCTTACGCGGTGATAAGCCTGTTTTATCAGATACTACCGCTTGTGATTTTAAAGCATTCACAACTGTTTCAAATTTGATTTCACCACCATCTGGCTGATATACAATAGCGTTAAATAATACACTATTTAAGGCTCCTTCTAATGATCTAACATTGCCAGAGAAGTTTGACGCAATATATGTTAAACCTTCTTCATCAATTTTATTTTCAAAGCCATAACCATTTTCTTTTACTTTATTTTTTAATATTTCTAAACTTGTTTCAAATTCAGGTGAATCTATACTTACTGATAAACCACTACTGAATCTAGTTATTAATCTATCTTCAATACCTTTTATTTCTCTAGGTTGTCTATCGCATGCAATACATATTTGTTTACGATTAGTTATTAATTCATCATAAATTGAAAATAAGACTTCATTAGATTTATCTTTAATAGTATTTCCACCTAAGAATTGAATATCATCTATCAATAATAAGTCTATGTTATATAAATATCTTTTAAATGCTTCAATCTTTTTATCTTGGATAGTTTGTTTAACTTTTTCTAAAAATTTTATAGTTTCTATATAATATATTTTTTTAGAAGGATCACTTTTTTGAACATAATTACCTATCGCCATCAATAAGTGAGTCTTACCTAAACCAGAATTACCATATATGAAAAGGGGATTAAAATAAGCAGGATTAATAGCACAAGCTAAAGCTGCAGCTTGAGATTCTCTATTACTATTACCAACCACAAAATTATCAAAGGTTTTATCAGGATTTAATCCATTAGTCTTAAATTCATTTTCATCAAAAGTAACAACTGGTTCAATTATTTCTTTATATGTAGGTAATTCATGTTGTAAATCAACTTCAATAAATAAAGGTTTTTCTAAATCTAAAATATGAATAAAAGAAGAATTAATAATATCTAAATCATTATAAAGAATTTGTTTTTCTACAATTGAAGTAGCTAATATAATAGCTTTCTCTTCAGTTAATTCATATAGAGAACAATTTCCATAATAATTATTAATAATAACCGAATCAATATTGGTATTAATTCTTAAATCATCTAAAATTTTATTCCAAGTATCCTTAAGATACTGATCTCTTGTAATCATATAGTAAATCTCCTAAAAGACGTGTAGGAATATAAGACATAATCTCAAAGTAAAAATCTAGTATAAATTGTTGAAAATAATTTTCTCCACAGCCATATTTTTTTACATATCTACTATTCTTCTAAAATATGTTAGTTTTCCACATTTTCCACAACTTTTTTATGTGGATAATATGTTAAAAAGATATAAACATATTAATAATTTAAAATAATATGGATAATTATATATTTTAAATAAAATATTATTTATTTATAAACAATAAATATGCCTAAAAATAAAGAAATATAGAAGATATTAACATAATTATTAACTGTTAATAAATTAATAATTAAAAATGTTAAATAAATGTGGATAAATATATATTAGTAATTATTAATAATGTTAATAAATAAAAAAAACAACTGAAATTATTCAGCTGTTTCTTCTCCAATAGTTATTTCATCTTCAATTACTGATGAATTATCATCAATTAGATAATCATCATCACCAAGAATTCCTTCACCTACAAAATCTTCATATAAATCTTCATCATTTTGAGGCTCATTTAATTCTAATTCTTCGCCAGGATTAGGTACATATTTGATAACTAAATGTCTATTGCTACCTTCGCCAACTGATTCTGTTTTAATATTATGCCATTCACTTAATACTTTATGAATAACTTTTCTTTCATCACTTGGTAAAGGGTCCAATTCAACATCAATCTTAGATTGTTGAACTTGTTTAGCTATTCTTTTACCCATAGCTCTAACTTTGGCATAACGCTCTTCTTTATAATGATTAATGTCAATTAATACATCAATTCTTTCTTTAAATTCAGCATTAACAGCATTTCTTACAACCGTATTGAAGGCAGCTAAGGTTTTACCCATCTTACCAATTAATAAAGCATTATTATCTGCATTTAAATTAACAACGAAACTATTATCTCTTTTTTGTTCGATAGAGACTTCAATATCTTGATCAATACTTGTAAAGAAATTACCTAAATAATCAAATAAGAATTCTTTAACATCATCTAAAGAAAATACGTCAGCTACAACCGTATTACCTAAGCCTAAAAGACCTTTCTTTTCGTCTTTTATTGAATAATGTAGATCATTAACTGAACAAGCTTTTTCTTCAGCAACTTTTTCAAGCATTTCTTCGATTGATTTACCTGTATATTCCATTAAGCTTTAACCCCCTGAGTTCTATTATCTATAACTTTTTGCATAACTAAAGTTTTTATTACATTAAATAAAGAGTATATAGTCCAATATAAAGACATTGCAGAAGGCCAAGTTAAACCAAATACAACAATCATCGCTACAAACATATATTGCATAGAATCTAATTGGCTACTTGTATCAGCAGGCTTTGTATGATGTCTTGCAGCCTCTTCCTTAGCTTTCTTTTTTTGTAGATATCTAGGTAAAAACATAGATATACTTTGGCATATTGTCATTACTATGAATAAGATGAGATATGGTAAACCTGCAGAGTTACCAGAGAATAATTGTCTAATACCATCTAATGGTGGATTTTGTAAGGTGATACCTAAGAAATTACCTTTTTGTACAGCATAAGATCTATGAACTGCTTGATACATCGCAAATACAAGAGGTAATTGAATGAAAGTAACTAAGATAGTACCAAGAGGATTAATATCATATTTTTTATAAATATTATTTATTTCTTGGTTCATGCGCATTTGAGAGGCTTGATCTCTTTTGCCTTCATATTTTCTTTGAACCTTTTGAATCTCTGGTTGAATTATCTGCATTGTTTGGGAAGCAAGCGTAGATTTAAATGTAGCGATAGCTATTAAAGTATTTAACGCAAATGTTACTACAACTACTGCTCCACCAACAGTTAATTTTGGTGTAAGGTTATTAATTAACCAAGAAAGTGGATAAACAATTAAAGCTTGGAACCAGTTTTCATTAGCTAAAACTTCTTTAAAACTAGTTCTAAAAGTACCTTCACCAGAAACAACTTCATTCCATATATATATTGTTTGATTATTCTCATCTACTGGTGCTCTACATCCACTTAATGTAAAGATGGCAATCAAGATTACCGATAAGAATAATAGCTTTTTTGTATGTGAGCTAAGTTTCATAATCTCTCCTAATATTTTTATCTATAACTATAATATTGTAGCTTTTATCATTACTTTTTCCAAGTAATTTTTATTGTCTTTAAAAGCTAAATTTAAATAGTTATGACGAATAATAAAGACACAATCATAAGGATACTCTTTAACATCAACTAAATCATTTAACATCATCCTAACTTGTCTTTTAATATGATTTCTGATGACCGCATTACCTATTTTCTTAGATAAGGTTATCCCCATTCTGCATTCTTCTTCCTTTTTCTCTTTAAAATACATGATAAAAGATGAATTAATAAGCTTTGTACCAGTATTTATTAATTCTTGGAATTCTTTTGATTTTTTAATGCGGTTTTTCTTCTTCATAATTAATAAAAAAATCACCCTTAGGGTGACTTTATTAAGCAGATAATACCTTTCTACCTTTAGCGCGGCGTCTAGCTAATACTTTTCTACCGCCTACTGTCGCCATCCTAGCTCTGAAGCCATGGGTAGCTTTGGTTTTTCTCTTACTTGGTTGGTATGTTCTTTTCATCATGCCACCTCTTTCTATAAAAACAATGCTAATAAATATTAAATAAAATAGGTAGAAAAGTCAAATAAAGATAGGTTATTTACCTATCTCATAGAATTCTTCCATTGTGATATCTTCTCCAATATTATGAATAGCTTCAGCAACTTCCTTACCAACATAGCGATAATGCCAAGGCATATATGTATAACCAGTAATATGTTCCTTGTCTTTTGGATATCTAAGAATAAAACCATATTTATAAGCATTTTCTCTTAACCACTTACTTGCATCAGTTTCTTCAAATGAAGTTGAATTAGAAGGGCTAGCTGGATCATTAGTAAAATCAAAAGCTAAACCAGTTTGATGTTCGCTATAACCAGCTTTAGGGAAAGTTTTACTAGCTTCGCTTTCTCCTACTAATGAAACTCTATCTTCATATAAATCAATTTGCGTTTCATATGATATATAACCACTAGATAAATATAAAGTTATGCCTTCTTCTTTAGCTTTTTCTACCATCTCTTTCAAATCAGCAGCAGCTAATTCATTTACTTGAATAATATCGCTAGTACTTAATACATAAGGAGTAACTAAAGAATTAGGAACATAATCAGAAGGAAGAGAATAATTTTTGTTAACGATGAGAGTAGGACTACTTAGTTCAGTTAATTCTGCAGGTAAAGGGGTAGAAACAACTTCTTCAATCTCATCAGGATTAATCTCGACAGGTTTAGGAGTTGGTGGATAATAATGGAAATATAAGGATATTAGAAATAGACACGCAAAAAAAGCTAAAAGGGCTTTAATAAATTTCTCTTTTGTCCATTTCTTCTTTTCTTTTATTACAGGAATATCATCATTTCCTTTAATTGCGTCTAATTGACTTGTTAAAGAAGTAGATTCTTCCTCATCTGTTTTAATTTCTTTTATTTCTTCATTCATAAAGTTCAAAAACAATTCTATCACAACAGAATAAATTAGCCCAAATGTTGTAAAATGATATGACAGAGGTAATAAAATGAACGGACAAAACTTTTATATGTTTTATACATTATTTATTTATGCATTATTAATATTTATGGCACTTAGAATGTTTAATATCATCAAAGCCAGCAAAAGAGGAAGAGTAGTCGTAGAAGCTGTTCAAAAAGTAGCTGATGAAAATGAATTCTATGAATATATTAATGAGAATAAAGAAAAAGCAACGCCAGATATTAAAACTAAATTAGAGATTATTGAATTATGGGGTAAAGCATTTCATAAAAATAATAAAAATTATGAGGAATTAGTTAATAAGCTTGAATTAAATAATTTATTAGTTAACACAAATAAAGGAACTAGTATTGAAAGAGCTGAAGATGCTTTCTTCTATTTAGCTTTAGCTATACCTAATATGTTGTATGGAAATGGCTTAAATGAAGAAAGAAAGATGGTAAATAATAAATTAAAAGAAATAAAAGATGATATTAGTGATCAATTGGTTATAAATATTGGTGAAGCATGTAATAAATATTATGACAATATTGATGATAAGGGACAAAGCTTCTTTGAAAAAGTATTAGAAGGAGATTATGGAGAATATAAATATTCCAAACAATTAATAGGTTTATATAAAGAGATATGTAATGCGATGTTATATAAGATATATGATGAAAAAGGGGATGAAAGAAAAGCAGAATATAAAGATTCTTTAGATTTATTCGCAACTAGAGGAGTAGGCGAAAGATGGCTTAAGGCGATAGATCTAGAAGTAAATAATGAAGTAGAAATAGAAGAAGAGAAAGAATGAAATTAATAGTAGGTTTAGGTAATCCAGGCAAAAAATATCAAAAGACAAGACATAATAGTGGTTTTATTGTGCTTGATGGGATTGCGAAAAAATTAAATATTAATATTGAAAAAGAAAAATTTTCTTCTTTAATTGCGAAAACAAAAATAAAAGAGGAACAAGTAATCTTAATGAAACCATTAACCTATATGAATGATTCAGGTCGAGCAGTTATAGAAGTTGTTAAATATTATGATATTCAAAAAGAAGATATTCTTATTATCCATGATGATATGGATATGGTAACCGGCGCCTTAAGAATAAAAAAAGAAGGAAAAAGTGGCGGCCAAAAAGGCATGCAATCAATTATTGATGCTTTAGGAAGTAATGAAATAGCTAGAATCAAGATAGGAGTAGGGCATAGCGAAATCGGCAATCATGATGTAGTTCCTGATTGGGTCTTATCTAAAGTACCTAAAGAAGAAAAAGAAATTTATGATAAAGCTATTAATAATGCGATAGACGGCGCTATAGCATGGGTGAATGAAGACATAGAAAAAGTGATGTCTAAATATAATATAAGAATAAAAAAGGAGAAAGAGGATAAAGAATAAAGAGGAAGTAAATGGTTGGCTACGCGAGCTATTAAAAGATAATGAAGCAATTAATAAATTAATAAATGAAGAAGATATAAGTACCCATTCACAGATTGAAGAAGTATTAATTGTAGCGATGGCCTATTTAGAAAAGAAAAGGCCAATTGTAGTAGTCAAAGAAAATTTATATCAAGCTGAGCGCTTTTATCAAAAATTAAGACCCCTGGTCTTAGAAGGAGAGAGCGCACTTTTTGGTGCAGATGAATCCTTAAGAGTGGAAGCGATAGCCTCATCTCCAGAACTAAAAGCTATGCAAGTGGAGACTTTAGCTAAGCTATATGAAAAGCCTAATCAAATAATTGTGACTTGTCCTTCAGCTTTATTAAGATATTTACCTCTGCCACAACATTTTAAAGATTTATGCTTAGATATCGAAGTTGATACAGAAGCTAGTATAGACGAAATAATAAATAAATTAAGATTGGCAGGCTATGAGAAAGTATCGCATATTGATCATCCTTTAACATTCGCAAGTAGAGGAGGTATTATTGATGTTTATTCAATCAATTATGATATGCCAATAAGAATAGAATTCTTTGATACTATGATTGAATCAATCCGCTTCTTTGATGTCTTATCACAGCGTACTATTTCAACCACCAATAAAATAAGAATAGTTCCAGCTTCAACTGTTTTATTTAGTGAAGAAGGTATTATTGAAATCGAAGAAAAAGTTAGACAAGAATTCATTAAAGAGAATGATGATATATTAAGTGAACATATTAATAATGATATTAATTTAATTAAACAAGGAATCATCGATAAAAGTTTTTATCCATATATGGGCTTAGTTAAAGAAGAAGGCTCTCTTTTAGATTATATGGATAATCCGTTAGTAATATTAGCTGATGAAGAAAGAATATTAGAAGCAGAAAAGAAATTACATATTGATACTATTCAATATGTACAAGATATGCATAGCGAAAAGAAATTATTAAATAAATATGATTTATGGCTAGACTATCATCGCCTAATTGATAATACAAAGAATGTTAGATTTATACCTTTTGGCGATAATATATCTGGCATAGAAGAAATATATTTACCTAATGAAAGCTTAGCCACCAAAATAAATATAATAAATAAAGATGAAAAAGCTATTGTTGTATTAGAAGAAAAAGAAAGCGCTAGATTTATTGATACATGCTTAGAAGAGAATATTAAATATTCTTTATTAATTAATAATGAAATAAATGAGGGAATCAATTTAGTAATAGATGATTATGTTCAAGGCTTTAATATTACTTCCAAGAATATAAAAGTATATACAGCGCAAGAATTATTTGAGATACATTATCATAAATCAAGATTTGAAAAGAAATTTAGAAATGCGGAAATAATACATGATTATAACGAATTAGAAAAAGGTGATTATGTAGTCCATGCATCATATGGGGTAGGGCAATATTTAGGTATTGTCGAAAAAGAAGTTAATGGAGCAATTAAAGATTATTTAGAAATTGTTTATCGCGGCAATAATAAGTTAATGGTACCCTTAGAACAATTCCGTTTAGTTAGAAAGTTTATTTCGCGCGAAGGTGTAATTCCTAAACTTAATAAGATAGGCTCAAATGAGTGGCAAAAGACTAAAGAGAGAATACAAAATAGTGTTGAAAATATCGCAGAAAGATTAATTGAATTATATGTTGATAGAGAAGAAGATATAGGCTTTGCCTTCTCTAAAGATAATGAATTATCAGCTAAATTTGAAGCAGCTTTTCCTCATGAACTAACTAGCGATCAAATAACTGCAGTTAAAGAAATAAAAAAAGATATGGAGAAAGCTAAGCCGATGGATAGATTAGTTTGTGGAGATGTTGGCTTTGGTAAAACGGAAATATCAATTATCGCTAGTTTTAAAGCTATTTCAGATAATAAACAAGTAGCGATGCTTTGCCCTACAACCATCCTATCTGAACAACATTTCAAGACTTATAAAAGTAGATATGAAGATTATCCCGTAAGAATAGAAGTTTTAAATCGCTTTGTTTCATATAAAGCCCAAAAGAAAATATTAGAAGATTTAAAAGAAGGCAAAATAGATATATTAATAGGAACTCATCGTATCTTATCTAAAGATGTCATCTTTAAAGATTTAGGTCTTTTGGTAGTAGATGAAGAGCAGCGCTTTGGTGTTCTACAAAA
>CACZTC010000136.1 GCA_902784015.1 uncultured Erysipelotrichaceae bacterium
AATTATCAGCTTATTATGATATAACCCATGGCGTAGGCTTGGCTATCTTAACACCTAGATGGATGCGTTATATCTTAAATAAAGATAAATCAACCTTAGGCAGATTTGTGAGATTTGCTAATAATGTTTGGGGAATTGAAGGGGATGATGAAGATTGTGCTCTAAAAGGAATTGATGCTTTAGAGAAATTCTTTATAGATGCAAATATTCCAATGACTTTAGATGAAGTCGAAATTGGTGAAGAACATTTTGAAGAAATGGCAGTCAAATCAAATCATAATGACCGCTTAAAAAATGCATATGTACCATTAGATAAAGATGATGTCATAGCGATATTTAAAATGTGTCAAAAATAGGAAGTAATAAGAATAGGTTAGTCTATTCTTCTTTTTTTATTATGATAGAATTAAAACATGGAAATGCGTAAATATGATAATAATACCCAACAATTAATTAATAAAGTATTCGCTCTTGCGCCTACTCCTGGTAATGAAGTTTTTCCTTATTTAAAGAAACTTGAAAGGAAAGCTAAACAATTAAAAGCTAAAGAATTATTGGGAATACTATATTATGCATATGCAATAACTTATTCATATCATGAAAATCATGAAGCATGTATAAGTAATTTAATGAAAGCAGTTAGCTATTTATTAAGAAGTAATGAACAATATTTTTTAGCGAGGACTTATAATTTATTCGCAGTCGAAGCTCAAAAACAAGGATGTTTTGATATTGCGTTTAGTTATTATAATTTAGCTCTATCTGTTATTGAAGAAGATGAACCAACAATATCATATGCGATTATTAAATCTAACGTTGGTGATTTATTTGCGATGATGGGTGATTTTAAGATTGCCTGTACTTATGTAAGAAGCGCCTATAATATCGCTAAAAAGTTTAAAAAAGATCCAATGTATAATCAAACAATAGCTTTAACTTTAATTGGTTTAGGTATTGATAATTTAGGCTTAAATAATTATAAAGCCGCAAAAAGAATCATTAATAAATTAGAAAAGAATGATAATGAATTAATCTCTAAAGGTGGCGAATTTTCTGAATTATGGTATATCTTCTTTAGTCTACAAGTAGCGATTGCAGAAAAGAATCATAAAAAGATCCAAGCTTTAACTAAAGTGGTAATTGAGCGCATAATTAATAGTTATATTTTTAGTGATTTCACAAGAGAAGTATGTGAAGTATGTCATTACTTGATTAAGATGGATGAATTAAAGATAGCTAAACAAATAATTGATGCGATTAAGAAGAATAATACAGAATATAAATTCCATTATTTAGGTATTATAATAGCTGATTTGAATATTGCTTATTATAAAGCCACCAACAATAAAAAGATGGCAATGAAAGCTTATGAAGATAGACATAAATATGAAAATAAACAAATTGAAGTTAAAAAGACTGTTTATTATGAATCTATTGAATTAATGCATCTTTTGAATGAATTAAGAGATGAAGGAATAAAGACAAGATTAGAGAATCGAATTCTACAAGAAAAAGCAGAAACAGATATATTAACAGGCTTACCTAATCGTTATGCTTTAAATAGAAATATTGAAGCAGCTTATATAAGAGCTTTAAAGAATAATTGGCATCTGGGTATAGGTATAGCTGATATTGATACATTTAAAAAATATAATGACACTTATGGGCATTTAGAAGGTGATAAATGCTTAATTGAAGTAGGAAATGCATTAAAAGCTATAGCTAAGAGGAATGATTTATTTGTGGCTAGATATGGTGGCGATGAATTCGTATATATTTATGAGAATTTAAGCAATCAAGATATTAGAATAATTGAAAGAGAAATCAAAAAGAATTGCAAAGCTAGTATTACTCATGGTTTCTATAATATGATACCAACGCAAGCAACCAAGGTATGGGATTATTTTGCGGAAGCAGATAAAAATTTATATCAAGAGAAAAAGAAAAAGAGGCTTAAATAATGGATTTTTCTAGATTTGATAATAATTTACAAGAGCTGCATAAAAAACAGCAGGAATATTTAAGAATAGGTGATAAAAGAGCTCATAAATTACTGAAGGAGATGTTGAAATATGCTTTGGTTGAAAATGATCCTGAGCTTCTTGGTTATATATATCATTCACTAGCCTTTTGTGAGCATTTTATTGTTTCACAATATAAATCATTTCTTAAACATTTAAGACTAAGCGCTAAATATTTATTTAGATGTGATAATCAAAATGAATTAGTATCTGTTTATTATTTGATTGCGATTGATGCTATGAATAAAGGTATCAATGATATTGCTTACCAATATCTAAATGAAGCAAGAAATATCGCAGCTAAAACTAAGCAAGAGACTTCTGCTGCCATAATTGATGAAAGTATAGCCCATGTTCTTTTAAGAATAGATGCTTTTAAAGAGTCACGTGTTTATACTAAAAGAGCTATTAAAGGAATACAAAAAGATAAAGAACATCCACATTATTACACTAATATGGTCAGTGCTTTAATGAATGATGGTATAGCATGTTTAGGTTTAAATGATTATGAATCATATAAAAGAATATATAAGAAGATTGTTAAATATATGGAAAATAATTCCGATTCCTTCAAGCAGGGTACTAATCTTCACTTTGAATTATTCTGTTTAAGAGGTTTAGTAGCTAATGATGATATTGATGGGATAAATAATCATTTGAATAATGCAACTGCTTTAATTGAATCAACTCCACAAATTCATTTATATGTCGATGAATTCTATTTATTATGTAAAGATCTTATTGAAAAGAAGCAATATAAGATAGTAACTAAACTTTTAGAAGCCTTAGATAAAAATCATATTGCGGATGATGCTTTAGCAGCCTTAAGAACAATCGCAGATCTTAAAGCTGATTATTACAAAATCATTAATGATAAAAAGAATCTAGAGAAAAGCTATTATGAACAAGATAAAATATATGGTCGAATTCTTTCTGAACAAAAAGAAGTCTATTTATATATTCGTGATTTAATCCGTTTAGTAGATGAAGTAAGGAAAGAAAGAGAATTAGTCTTAGCCGAAAAAGATAGATTAATGAATATAGCCAAAGTTGATGCTTTAACTGGTATAGCTAGTA
>CACZTC010000137.1 GCA_902784015.1 uncultured Erysipelotrichaceae bacterium
ATAATCCTGCTAAATATAATGGTTATAAAGTATATGGTAATGATGGCTGCCAAATTACAACAGAAGCAGCTGAATTAATTCAAAATGAAATCAATAATATAGATCCTTTTGAAAATGTTATAAATATATCTTTTGAAGAAGGTTTAGAAAAAGGATTAATAAATTATATTGAAGATGAAATCTATGATAATTTTATTGATTGCGTTAGAAAAGAAAGCCAATTATATGGGGAAGCTATTAATAAAGATGTATCTATTGTTTATACACCACTTAATGGAACAGGCCTAAAGCCAATTCTAAGAGCTTTAAAAGCAGAAGACTTTACTAATGTTATTTTAGTTAATGAACAAAAAGATCCGGATGGTAATTTCCCTACTTGTCCTTATCCTAATCCGGAAATAAAAGAAGCGATGGCATTGGGTATGGAATATGCGAAAAATAATAATGCTGATTTATTATTAGCTAGTGACCCTGATGCAGATAGATGTGGCATCGCTGTTAAAGATAATAATGATGAATATCAATTAATAAGTGGTAATGAGACAGGTTTATTATTACTTAAATATATATGTGAAAGAAGAGTTGCGACTAATCATATGCCTTCTTCTCCTATATTTATTAAAACTATAGTTACAACTGATTTAGCTGAAAAGATAGCTGAGTCTTATGGCGTAAAAACTATTAATGTATTAACAGGCTTTAAATTTATTGGTGAACAAATTTCATTATTAGAAAAAGATAATCGCGAAGAAGATTATATATGTGGCTTTGAAGAGAGCTATGGTTATTTAACAGGTACATATGTTAGAGATAAAGATGCTGTTAATGCTGCTTTATTAATCGCGGAAATGTTTGCATATTATAAAGATAAAGGTATATCTTTATTAGATAAATTAGAAGAGATATATAAAGAATATGGTTATGCTTTAAATACATTACATTCATATGAATTTGATGGAGCTAAAGGTTTTGCGCATATGCAAGAATTAATGGCTAAATTTAAAAAGGGTATTGATAATATAGGCGATTTAAAAGTCATTAAAGCAATTGACTATAGCTTAGGTATTGATGGCTTACCTAAATCAGAAGTAATAAAATATTATTTAGAAGGAGATTCTTCTTTAGTAATAAGGCCAAGCGGCACTGAGCCTAAATTAAAAACTTATTATTCTATAAATGCTAAAGATAAAGTTTCAGCTATTAAACTAGAAAAAGAATTAGTAGATAATATAGAATTATTATTGAAGTAGGAGATGTTAGTGAAAAGATTAAGAAAGATATTATTAATAGTTATATCCTTATGTTTATTAAATATAACAAGTGTTAAGGCTGCTGATAATGTCGAGGAATTCGTTAAAAGATTATATGTAAATTGTTTGAATAGACAACCTGATGCTAAAGGTCTTTCAAATTGGGTTAAGGCTTTAAAAACTAACGAAAAGGATGCAGCAAAAGTAGTTGAAGGTTTTTTCTTCAGTCAAGAGATGAATAATTTACATTTATCTGATAGTGAATTTGTGGAGAGATGTTATAGGACATTATTGGATAGAAGAAGTGATAGTAAAGGCAAAGCAAATTGGCTAAATAAATTAGCTAAAGGTGTCAGTAAAAAAGAAGTATTAAAAGGTTTTATTGATTCTCAAGAATTCACAAATCTCTGTAAGAAATATGGAGTAAGAAAGGGTACAATTATCCTTTCATCTACTTCATCTTCTAAACCAACAACATCTGTATCTAAACCCGCATCTACATCTTCTGTGGTTATTGGTAATGATTCTATAAATGACTTCGTAGAAAGACTATATAATAATGTTTTAAATAGGAAATCAGATTCTGTAGGCTTAAATAATTGGACTAAAATATTATTAGAAAAAAGACAAACACCAACACAAGTCGCAACAGATGGATTCTTTCATTCGAAAGAATTTAAAAATAGAGCAGTTAATAATAATGATTTTGTGGAAATCTTATATAAAACTTTTTTAAATAGATCATCTGATAAAGTCGGTAAAGAGAATTGGCTTAAAAAACTAAATCAAGGTAGTATTAGAGACAGTATCATCGTAGGTTTTGCGAAATCACAGGAATTTAATAATATAATTAATAAATCAGGATGGAAAGAAGCTTCTGATAAATATATAAGTAAAGAATTAACTAATGTAAATAGTTTAATAATTATCGCTAATAAAAAGCATCGCTTATCTAGTTCTTATGAACCAAAAGATTTAAGAGAACCTAATGTTAAAAAAAGAGGTAGTGTGCCGATGCGCAAAGAAGCAGCTACAGCTTTAGAAAAGATGTTTAATGCAGCTAAGAAGGATGGTATCACTTTAGTAGCTGGCTCAGGATATAGATCTTATAGTAATCAAGTAAGTACATATAATTATTGGGTATCTATAGATGGTCAAGCTAATGCAGATAGATATAGCGCAAGACCTGGCTATTCAGAGCATCAAACAGGCTTAGCTATGGATATATCTGATGCTAGTGGTAATTATTATTTAACTGAAGCTTTTGGAAATACAAGAGAAGGAAAATGGTTAAAGAATAATGCTCATAAATATGGTTTTATTCTTAGATATCCAAAAAGTAAAGAGAGTATTACTGGATATAAATATGAACCATGGCATTTTAGATATGTTGGGTTAGATTATGCAAGCGCAATTTATAGCGAAGGCGAAGAAATGACATTAGAAGAATATTTCGGAATATCTGGAGGCGGTTATTAATGATTGATTATAAGAAATCATTTAGAATATTCAACAACATAGTCATAATAATTATTATGGCTATATCTTTTGTTGTACCTATTAAAGCTGAAGATATAGCTGAAGAAGAAATAATAGAGAATACTGAAGAAGAAAAAGAAGAAGCTTTTATTATTGAAGAAAATGAAGAAATAGTGGAAGAAGAGATAATAGAAGAGAATATTGAAGAAGCAGAAGAGATAAT
>CACZTC010000138.1 GCA_902784015.1 uncultured Erysipelotrichaceae bacterium
ACCGCATGGCACATTACATGCCTTAGGATCAGATATCTCAGTATTAGAATTAAGTAATAATTCTAATACTACCTATCGTTTCTATGATTTCCATCGTAAAGATGAAAATGGTAATGAGAGAGAATTACATATTGAAAAAAGCTTAGATGTTGTCGATATTAATTCATTACCAGAAATAATCAATTATCCAAAAGAAAATATCTTCCAAGAAAAGCTTTTAGCTTCTTTTAAAGACTTTTCTGTTTTATTAGTAGATATAATTGATTCATATATCATTAATAATAATGAAGGCCATTATTACACTATTACTAATGTTGGTGAAGATGTAGAGCTAATTAGTGATGAAGAAGAAATAACCCTATCATATTTAGATAGTATCCTAGTTCCTGCTTCAAATAATAGGCTCGAGATAAAAGGAAGTACAAGATTAATAATAGGAAAGCCTAAGCTATAAATAATAGACATTCTCAAGCGAGTGTAAACGCTTTCCATTATTTATTTTTGTTGTATAATTATTTTTAAAGAAGTGAGGTAAAGAAATGAATTTATTACAACTATTATTAGGTTCTTTGACATCTGATAATTCTGTTAACTCTCTATCTAAGAAAACAGGAATATCATCAAAATTAGTATCTAAACTAATCGTTATGGCAGTTCCTTTACTAATTAAGTATATGACAAAGAACGCATCAACAACTTCTGGTGCACAATCTCTATTAGGTGCCCTAATGAAACATAATGGCACACGTTCAATGAGTGAGCAAATTGATGAAGTTGATGAAGAAGATGGCCAAAAGATTATTGGTCACATCTTAGGTGATGACAAAGAAAAAGTGGTTTCTACATTAGCTACAGAAACTGGTTTACAAACAGCTGAAGTTACTAAAGGTTTAGGCGCTATCGCACCAGCTTTATTAACAGGTTTATCAGCAGCTGCAACAAGCGCAGCTAAACCAAGCAGCAATGGTCTTGATTTAGGTAGTTTAATGAATATGTTTGGTGGTAGTCAATCATCTGCAACATCTAGCTTAGATATGTTAGGTTCTTTATTAGGTGCTACTCAACCACAACAAACGCAACAACCAACTAGCTTATTAGGCTCATTATTTGGTGGTAATCAGCAACAACAAGTTCAACAACAACCAACAAGCTTATTAGGCTCTTTATTTGGTGGCGGCCAGCAACAGCAACAACAAGCTCAACCAGCTGCTAACCTAAATAGCTTAATGGGTCTATTAGGTGGGGGAACACAAGCTTCTCAAAGCGCAATTGATGGTTCTGATTTATTATCTGCTTTAACAGCTTTAATGAAATAAGCATTCTAAAACAACTAGTTCATAATGAGCCAGTTGTTTTTTTATTGCCTTATAGTGGTTCGATTGTTGTTTTATATAATTTTCTAAAGAATAATAAAGAAATAATTATTGATGTTATTTCTGCGACAATGAATGCTAACCATACATTATTAATTATTCCTGTTTTAGATAAAAGCCAAGCAGAAGGAATGAGGGCAATTAATTGTCTAGCGATAGATATAGTTAAGGAATACATCCCCTTTCCAAATGCTTGAAAAGTAGATCCTAGTACAATAGCGACTGCAGCAAGCGGGAAATGTAAAGATATTATTTTAAGAGCTGGAACACCTATAGCTAACATATCTTCAGAAGCATCAAACATCCTTAATAAAACATTTGGGAAAAGTTGCATAATTATAGTTCCAATAACCATAATAACTATCGCCATCAACAAAACGAATTTCAAAGCTTCGATTATTCTATCTTTTCTTTTTGCGCCATAATTATAGGCAATAACTGGCACTAAACCATTATTCATTCCAAATACAGGCATAAAGAAGAAACTTTGTAGTTTAAAATATACTCCAAATACTGCAGTAGCTGTAGTTGAGAAAACTAATAATATTTTATTGAATAGATAAGTCATAACAGAGCCAATTGACATCATGATGATGCTAGGAATACCTATCGCATATACTCTACTTATCATTTTTGGATCTATCGTAAAGACATCTTTAAGTTTTAATGATATTTCCTTATTCTTAGTAATATTAAAATATAAACCAATACAAGCAGCTGTTATTTGACCTATGATTGTAGCATAAGCTGCCCCGGCTACCCCTAATTTTGGCATGCCTAATAAACCAAAGATAAGAATAGGATCAAGAATAATATTTATTACTGCCCCTGTAACTTGGGTAATCATACTATAAAATGTTTGACCAGTAGATTGTAGTAATCTTTCTAACATCATTTGAAAGAATAAACCAAATGAGAAACAATTTACTATTTTTAAATATGCACTTCCATTTTCTAATATATATGGCACAGAGCTTTGTGAATTAATAAAATGCTTCGCCATAAATAAGCCAATAAGCACAAATAGTAAACTATTAAAAATCGTTAATAGAATAGCAGTATTAGAAGCTCTATTAACTTGTTCAAAACGCTTTTCTCCTAGTGATTTAGATAATATCGCATTTATACCAACACCAGTTCCTGAGCCAAAAGCTATCATTAAATTCTGCAGAGGAAAAGCCAAAGTAACAGCTGTTAAAGCTTCTTCACTTAATCTTGCAACATAAATACTATCAACAATGTTATATAAAGCTTGTACAAGCATTGATATCATCATTGGTAGTGACATCGTAATAATCAATTTTTTAATAGGCATTATGCCCATTTTGTTTTCTTGAGCCATAAACAAGATAGTATTTTACGCTTAAAAAAAAGAAAAAACAATCAGGTGATTGTTTTATCTATAGCTTTCATAACTTCTAATGATTCTGCCATTAATGCCTTAGCTTCTTCATCATTTTTATTATCTATGATATTTTTGAAGTCATAGAATTCTTGTGTCATTCGATGATGGACTTCTTTTGGAATATATTCTTTTTTTATCATTTTTCTAACCATAGCTCCAGCTTCATCTTTGACTAATGAATCATTTTTTTCATCTATGATTACAGTTGTTAAATTTGGTGCAACATTAGGTTTACCATCAATTTTCATATATCCTTTTTCACCTTGAATAGATAC
>CACZTC010000139.1 GCA_902784015.1 uncultured Erysipelotrichaceae bacterium
ACTAAAAGGAGTTATAAAGAAAAGTAGTATTGATAATATGTTTAAAGGTTCAGGAGCATATGTTGATGCTCCAAATAATGCTTTAGATACTTTACTTGTAGATGAAGCACATAGATTAAATGAAAAATCTGGTATGTTTAAGAATCTGGGTGAAAACCAGATAAAAGAGATTATTCATGCTGCTAAATGCTCTGTATTCTTTTTAGATGAAGAACAAAGAGTCACAATGAATGATATCGGTAGTGCACAAGAAATCAAAAAGTGGGCATTATATGAAAAAGCAGAAGTTATCGAAGAAGAGCTAGTTTCTCAATTTAGATGTAATGGTTCTGATGGTTATCTAGCCTGGGTTGATAATGTATTAGAAATTAAAGAAACTGCAAATTATGATATGGAAGGGATTGATTATGATATTCAGATATTAGATAGTCCTGAAGCAGTTCGAGATATTATATTTGAAAAGAATAAAATCAATAATAAAGCCAGATTATTAGCTGGATATTGTTGGAATTGGATAAAAGAAGGAAAGAATAATCCAGATATATTTGATATTGAAATAGATAATTTTAAGATGAGCTGGAATTTAGGCAATACTAGCACATGGGCAATTGATGAAGAATCAGTTAATGAGATTGGATGTATTCATACATCTCAAGGCTTGGAATTTGATTATGTAGGGGTAATAATTGGAAATGATATGGTTTATAGAAATGGTCATATCTTCACTGATTTTAGAGAAAGAGCTAGTACAGATCAATCATTAAAAGGAATTAAATCATTAGCTAAAAAGAATCCTGAAGAAGCTAATAAACTTGCGGATGAAATTATAAAAAATACTTATAGAACTCTAATGACTAGAGGTATGAAGGTTTGTTATATATATTGTTGTGATAAAGAATTAGCTAATTATTTAAAATCGAGATTATAAAATTACATGGCATGTTTTTTGTATATATGAAATGTTATATTAATAATGCAACAGATAATAGTTGTCGTTGTCTAATCATAGTTGCATCTCCTTTCAATAAAAGAAGTAGTTCATGCTACTTCTTTTACTTATATCTCTTTATAGCTTTATTAAGCTCTTCTTTAAATTTCTTTCTTAGAGCTTTTGGCTCTATTATTTCTATTGCATCTAGATATTGTTGGGCTAAGAAGATAGCTCCAGTTTCACTAGTATTAATAGTTATTGAAAAAGTATTATCTTTAGTAGGCACAAATATAATATTTGTTCCAAATATATCTATCATTTGATCTATAATTCTTTCTGCACATTTGAATGTGATAGGTTTAATTTCTCCTGAAAACATGAATAATTTATTTCTTGCATATTCATAGGCATCACTAGTTTTAGGTAGAGGTGGATATTTCTCTTCAGTAATATATGCATTTTTAATGCGATCTAAGCGATAATGAGTAAATGATTCTCTATGTTTAGCATTTGTAGCTATTAAATATGGCCTAGTATCTGCATATACTATATATCTTGGTTCAACATAATAAGGCTCATCTCTTCTAGCGACTAATTCTTTATCTTTATTATATTTAGTATATGTAAATCTCAATACTTTTTTATCTCGAATTGCTTCTGAAATAGTACTAATGGTATACATTAATTCTTTATTAGGTGTCTTTTGGGGATTAGGCATATAAACATTATCTCTAAATTCTTTTTGTTGGTATTTGGAAAGGTTAGATAATAGTTTTTTAATAAGGATATCACTTTGTTTAGAAGAGATAAAATGAGATGAATGAATCGCATTACATAATAATAATATTTCTGATTTATCAAAGTCTCTTTCTTCTAAATAATAACCTACACCATTATCATCATATTTAGATAAGATATAGCCAGCTTGTTCGAGAATTTCTAAATTAGAATATATAGTTCTTCTTTCTAAATCCAGATCATATAAGTCTAAAAGATATTTTTGGATATCTTTAGCGCTTAATATATGATCTTCATCAGAATAATTAATAAGGATATCTAATAACGCAAATGCACTATATTTCTTTTCAGCCATAATAATTACCTCTATATTAAGATTTTATCATTAGGCATGTTTTTGGTATAGATGTATTTATTATCATATAAATATAGAATAAGGATAGTTGAGTATGAATAAAGATGTTAAAAATAAAGTTTATAAATATTTATTAACTATTATTGCTTTTGGTTTACATATCATGTTTATTGATAGCTCTGATTGGTTTGATAAAGCTGGAATAAGCGCAATATTTGTTTTTCTATTTAGTATTATTAGTTACTATGATAAATATAAAACCTATGAGGGAAGCTATATTTATGGCTATAAAATAATAAGTAGGTTATTATATATTTTCTTCATGTTTGATGCTTTTATATTTTTGATGGAGAAAATAAATCATCCAATTGAAAACATTAGTAATATACGTTTAAATCTAATATCTTCTTCTCTATTTTGGCTACTATTCATGGGAGTCTTTTATAGACTATTCGTGGGAAGAGATATTAATTCTAAAAAGTTTACTGATTATCTTATTTGTAAAAAGACTTGCTCAATTATTTTATCTTTGATATTTGTTGTTGTATTGATAGGTTTATATACACTAAATATATTTAATTATGCTATACATACATTAGTAAGTTATTTAGTCTTATTAATGCCATGTATTTTTTATGATTTATATGGGAATTTAAAAGATGCATTTATTAAAATATTATATTTTATTTTTAAAATAATATTTGGATATTATGTAATATGGGTTATATCTCTTAGCTTAATTTACAACTCGCATCATGAAATAGATTATATATATGCTTTATATTATCCATTTGAATTATTGAAAAAGATATTAGCCTTGTGGATTATTGGGATAATCTTTGGCGGAGGTGGCTCATCTTCTAGTAATTCAAGTTCAAGTGGTGGTAGATCATCTTCTAGTAGTTCAAGTAGCGGTGGTAAATCGAGAAAAGAAATGAAAGAAGAAGAGTTGCGTATCATTGAAGCAGAAGTTGAAGAAGATATCGATATGGAAGAAGATGATGAGATGTGGGGCTCATAATCTGTAACTATACTTTATTAATATTATTTGGAAATAGGGTGAGACCCTATTTTTAATTTATAATTACCATTTTCATATCTAAAAGAACTCAAAGTAGTTATAGCTACTATTATGAAATGAAATAGAAATTAATTATATAGTTTATTTCAGCCTGGCAGTTTTTTTGTATGTATGAGCTTGTATTATCTATATATAAATAAGGAGTATGAGAGTATGA
>CACZTC010000140.1 GCA_902784015.1 uncultured Erysipelotrichaceae bacterium
TCATTACCACTTTCTTTTTTGCCATCTAAATCTTCATATCTTGTATTCTGCATAAGCACGATACTACCTTCTTCTTGATTGGCTACTGCTTCTTCAAGTTCTTTTCCTCTAGTTGCATTCACAAATGTAACTGGTGCACTTTGAAGAGATGCCAAACAATCAGCCACGATAGACATATCATTCTTAGCTAGATCTTCTTCAGTTTTAACTTTACCTAAATGGCTTAATAATAATACTTTTGCGCCATTTTCTGTTAGGTAATTAATTGTTGGAAGAGCAGCACGAACTCTATTATCATCCGTAATTACTCCCTCCTTATGAGGAACGTTAAAATCTACACGAACGATAACATGCTTTCCCTTAACGTCCAAGTCTTTTAATGTTAATTTAGACATTATATGTAATCCTCCTATATTAGCTCTAATAATTATATCACTGTATTACTTTTGTGAATCATTTAACATATTTATTTTTTAAAAAATGAAGGAATATTCCTTCATCTTAATCAGCCCAATTACAGATTTCATAATAAAGTTGTTCATAAGTAGCAGCACTTTTATCCCAACTTAAATCCTCTGTCATAGCTGTTTTAATTAAACCTTTCCATCCTGGTTTATTATTGTAATATTGATCGATAGCGTAATTGAGCGTATATACCATATCGCTCGCATTAGCAGCCCAGAATGAGAAACCATTGCCTTCGCCCGTATATTTATTATATGGATTTACTGTATCCTTTAGTCCACCTGTTTCTCTAACTAATGGTAAAGTTCCATAACGTAAAGCGATAAGTTGTCCTATACCACATGGTTCATATAAAGAAGGCATTAAGAATAAATCAGAACCTGCATATATACGATGAGCTAATTCCTCATTATAGCCGCAATAATAAACAGCTCTTCCTTTATAAGCATCTTCCATCCATTTAAAGCTATCTTCAGCTGCACTCTCACCTGTTCCTAAGATAACTAATTGAATATCCATCGCCATGATTTCATTGATTTTGTCCGTTATCATATAGACACCTTTTTGATTGGTCAATCTTGATACTATCCCAATCATAGCTACATCATCTCTAACTTCTAAACCTAATTCTTTTTGAAGAGCTTCTTTATTAGCACGCTTACCAGAAACATAAGAGCGTACATCATAATTTTTAGCTAAATGCTTATCTGTTTTAGGATTCCATTCATCTATATCAATACCATTGATAATGCCCCATAAATCATATTTGCGATAGCGTAAGATTGAATCCATTCTTTCGCCATAGCTCTCAGTTAATATTTCTTGTGCATATGTTGGTGATACAGTTGTAATTTTATCTGCATAAACAATACCAGCTTTCATAAAAGAAATACCAGAATCAAATTTTATAGCGCCTGTATCAAAATAATAATAATCTAAGCCCAAGCAGCTTGGTAACATATCAACACCAAAGTTACCTTGGAAAGCCATATTATGAATAGTATAAACATGTTTTATATTTTGATAGCGATAATCATCGCTATAACAAGCATGAGCTAATAATGGTATCATACCTGTTTGCCAATCATTACTATGTATAACATTTGGCCACCAATCAATGAAATATATCATGTCTAATACAGCTCGTGAAAAGAAAGCGAATCTTTCACCATCATCTTCATAGCCATATAAACCATCTCTTTCAAAATATGCTTGATGTTCAATAAAATAATAAACAACATTATCTACTTTAGCACTATAGAAAGTAGCTGGCTGATCTATCCAACCTGAATGTACTTCTACGGTACCTAATCTTTCTAAGTCATCATAATATTTTTCTATTATTTTTTTATAAAGAGGCAAAACTACTCTAACATCATGACCTCTTTTCGCTAAAGCTTTAGGTAAGCTACCTATAACATCAGCTAGTCCCCCAGTTTTAATAAATGGTAAACCTTCACTAGCTACAAATAATACAGATCTACTCATAAATTACCTCTAAATTCTATCTCTGCGTTTTACATATACAGGTTCTTCATCAGTACCTACTAATTCTTTAACATGATGAATAATTGCATATTTATCTACAACTACATGATCTAATTTTGCATTTTCACCAATATAACTGCCTGGAAGAATAATACTATCTTTAACTACAGCACCTTTACTAACAGTTACATTTCTAGAAATGATACTATCAGTAATAGTTCCATCTATCTTACAACCATTTGCTATCACTGAACCTTTGACACTTGAACCTTTCGCATATGTTGAAGGACTAGAGTCATTAGTTTGTGTATATATTGGCCAATCA
The DNA here is from genome assembly GCA_902784015.1 of uncultured Erysipelotrichaceae bacterium. Classification (GTDB taxonomy): domain Bacteria; phylum Bacillota_I; class Bacilli_A; order Erysipelotrichales; family Erysipelotrichaceae; genus Bulleidia. The sequence continues at coordinate 2,279 of CACZTC010000140.1, forward strand.
GCTTTAAATAAGCTAGCAGCTACACTACGATCTCTTAATTCCATATTAGTTTGGTAATATTTAGCTAATGAATTAATACATCTAACATAGCCTTTTATTTGATAACCTTTTATTTTTAATTCATGTTCTGAATCACGCAAAATATCTTTGAACCAATATAAAGAAGAAGTTTCAGCTGCTTTATGAACTAAGTCAATGAATAATTCTTTACTCATGACATAAGCTTCTAAAGAGATATATTTATTCTTTGTATTACCTCTATTTTTGCCAAACCAAGTAACTCTTTTATTCTCATCCATTTGTAAAGTATCACAAGCTAAGAAGCTATTTTTAGCATCACTAGTACTTGTATAAAGAATCGTTACATCGGCTTTACTTTTTAAATGTTCTTCTAAAACATTATTGAAATTAATACTATAAATGAAATAACTTGGTGCTATTACAACATATGGATTATGATCACTTTCGATATATTGCATATTCAAAATGAAATTAGCGACATCATTATTATATACAGGTGAAGAAAAGCTCTTCTCCCCAAATAGAATTCTTAATTGTCCTCTTTTTTCATTGATATTGTAGTGAGAACCAGTTCCAAGATGTGCAAATAAATTTCTTGGTTTTTCCTTACAATATACATGCACATTATTGATTCCTGAATTAGTCATATTACTGAGAATAAAATCAATAATACGATATCTACCTAAAAAGGCCATCGCTGGAACAGGACGATATTCTCCTAGACCATCAACTGTTGCAACATTATCTTCAAAATTAATAATTCCTAATGCGTCCATAATTTCCTCCTATTCCATTACCTTTTTATCAATTAATTCAATGTGCTCACTATTAGCACTGCCAACTTTAACTCCTGGTCCAATCTCCACGCCATCAGCCACAATGCATCTAGTAACTCTTGCCCCTTCACCGATTTTAGCGCCAGGATTAATAACTGAATCTATTACTTTCGCATCTTTACCAATATAGCTATTTGTACCTAGGATTGAATTTTTTGCCATTCCTAAAACAACTGCACCTTGAGTGATATATGCATTATCAATTGAAGCATCTTCACCTATAAAAGCAGGTAAGACATTTAAATTCTCTGTATATATCTTCCATGATTCATCAGCTAAATCTAATTGATTATTATTTTTCAATAAATCCATATTAGCTTCCCATAATGAATCGATGGTACCTACATCTTTCCAATAACCTTTAAACTTATATGTAGCTAATCTCTTTTTATCTTTTAAATATGTTGGAATAATATCTTTACCAAAGTCATGAGATGATTCTTCATTCTTATCATCCTGCATTAAATATTTTCTTAGCGTTTTATAATTAAAAATATAAATACCCATAGAAGCTAGATTTGATTTTGGATGAGCAGGTTTTTCTTCAAATTCCTTTATCATGCCCTTCTTATCACAATTCATAATACCAAAGCGTGAAGCTTCTTTTAGAGATACTTCTAATACCGCAATTGTGGCATCAGCTTCCATTTCTTTATGGGTTTTGAGCATGTCATCATAATCCATTTTATAGATATGATCGCCTGATAATATCAAAAGATATTCAGGATCTATTTGATCAAGGAAATCAATATTTTGAGTAATCGCATCTGCTGTACCACGATATACTTCTAAACCGGTTGTATCCTTTTCTCTTGGTGTTAAAACATATACACCACCATCATTTGTGTTAAGTCCCCAGAATTGATCTTTAGCTACATAAGCATTTAATAATACCGATTCATATTGTGTCAAAACACCTACGGTATTCACTCCTGAGTTAGCACAATTACTTAAAGGAAAATCTATGATTCTATATTTTCCACCAAAGTGAACTGCAGGTTTGGCTACTTTTTTAGTTAGACCATAAAGTCTAGTACCTCTACCTCCCGCAAGAATCATCGCTGCCATTAAATTTGGTCTCATTATCTTACTCCTCCAACACCTAATTACATCTTAATTATAATATATCTACTAAGTCTTCACATATCTTTATTCAATAAAAACTCTCGAACGATAGATATGAAATAAAGAGATCCTGTAATTAAAATAGAACCATCATTTATTTCTTCTATGCTTTCATTAATTGCTTGTTTATAATCAAGATATTTATATTCACTAATATCATCATATTCATCGATATGTCTAATTCGAGGATTATCAAATTCAGTTATGATAACTTTTTGACTGACTTTTTTTAATTGATTAACCATCGCAATTCCTGGCTTATCTTTTAAAGATGCAAATATAGTAATAATAGGTTTAGCTAAATAATCACTAGCTTCTAATAAAGCTTTAAGACCATCCATATTATGAGCCCCATCTATCACAATCAATGGCTTATCATTTATTGTTTCAAATCTTCCTGCCCACAAACTATCTTTAATAGCTTTTTTTATTATGTCTTCCTTTATATCTATTCCTAATGCCCAAGCTACATTTAAAGCTAAGGCCGCATTACGTTTTTGATAAGAACCACCTTTTATTTCATATTCATTATCTTTAAAAATAAAAGAATGACTTCCTGTTTTAAAATATTTTGTTTCTAGGACATTAGCTTTTTCATATCTAGCTTTTTTATAAATTATCTTTTTAGCTTTTTTATTTATTTTAGCGCCAATTATAACAGTCGTATTCTTTTTAATGATGCCTGCTTTTTCAAAAGCTATTTGTTCTAATTTATCTCCTAAAATATCTTGATGATCTATACCGATGCTGGTGATTACTTCTAAGATAGTATTATCTATCACATTAGTATTATCTAATCTTCCCCCTAAGCCCGTCTCTAATAAAACATAATCAACTTTTTGATAAGAGAAATAAGCCAAAGCTATTAATAGATCTATCTCAAACATCCCTAAATCATATTTTTCAATTATCTTTTCAAATTTCTTTAAATAATAATTAAAAGATGATTCTTTTATCCATTCATTATTGATACATATTCTATCAAAATGAGAAATAAGATGAGGAGATGTAAATGTTGCAACTTTATAACCACTACTCATCAATATATCTTTAACATAATTTAGTGTACTTCCTTTACCATTAGTGCCCGCAAAATGTATTATTCTTAATTTTTCTTCTGGTCTACCTATTTCTTTTAAAGCTTCTTTCATGGGTAAAAGTCCATGGTGTCTATTCTTTCGCGCCATGACATAATTAACATCTTTTTTTATATTTTTTTTATTTATCATATATTAGGAATTTGCCAATCTATTTCTTCATGCCTATTATCTTTCAAAAATTTATTCGCTTTAGAAAAATGTTTACAACCAAAAAAACCATTATATGCAGATAAAGGGCTTGGATGAGCTGCTTCTAAAACTAAATGATGATTATCAATCATATTAGCTTTACTCCTAGCATCCCTTCCCCATAATAAGAAAACTATTCCTTCTTTTTTATTATTAATCTTTTTAATTACATTATCCGTAAATATTTCCCAACCTTTATTCGCATGTGATCTAGGTTTACTATCTTGGACGCTCATGACTGTATTCAAAAGGAAAACACCTTGTTTAGCCCATGGCATTAAATAACCATTATTAGGAATGAATAAGCCTAAATCATCCTGTAATTCTTTATATATATTTAATAAGCTAGGTGGTATCGCAATACCTTTATTAACAGAAAAACTAAGTCCATGAGCTTGGTTAGTCTGATGGTAAGGATCTTGCCCTAATATTACTACTTTTATATCTTCATATGAACATGCTTTAAAAGCCGTAAAGACCTTTTCTTTAGGTGGATATATTTTTTTATGGGCATATTCTTCATGAAGAAAATTAGATAATTCTTTAAAGTATGGTTTTTGCCACTCTTCTTCTAGCCACTCTTCCCACATCATAGACTGAATGGATCTTTCTTTTTAGAGGAGCGACTTATGAAGAAGGCAATAATACCAATAGCTAGGAAAATAAACGGAATCACAATATATTTATAATATTTACTTGAGAATATCGATGGCGTATCATCTTTTGATTCTGGATCACGAGGATCATTGACTCTACCTGTAGCGATATAATTATCAACATCCTTTTCAACTATTTCATATGGTCTATCACCATAA
>CACZTC010000141.1 GCA_902784015.1 uncultured Erysipelotrichaceae bacterium
ACCCCACAAAAAGATGCTGGCTTTCTAATTGAGTCACCTGTATCCGAACCAATCGCTAAATCTACTACTCCGCTTGCCACAATTGAAGCAGAGCCGCCGCTAGACCCACCTGTCATTCTTCTAATATCCCAAGGATTATAAGCAGGACCTATATTAGCTGTTAAATTAGTGCCACCCATAGCTAATTCATCCATGCTTGTTTTAGCTATACAAATAGCTCCTGCCTCTTTTAATTTAGTTACTATATGAGCATCAAAAATAGGTACATAATTATTAAGGATATTAGAAGCAGCTGTAGTTCTAATACCTTTTGTGGATACATTATCTTTTAAAGCGATAGCCACGCCTGCCATCTTACCTTCTTTATTAGCTTTCCATTGTCCTTCTTCTACGAAAGTGATTATATTATTTAATTTAGGCTGTAATTCTTTAGCTTTTTCTACAGCTTCTTTAATATTATTATTACGCATTATTTCACCACCTTCGGAAGCACAAAATGGCCTTCTATTTTCTTATCAACATTCTCTAAAGCCTCATCTTGGCTTATTACATGGGTAACATTATCTTCACGCATAAAATATGTATCATCTTCAAAAGGATATATCATCTCCTCTACACCTTCTGTATTAACATCATCCAATAAAGCCATTTGCGATTCTAAAGTTGAAAATTCTTTAACGATACTATCAGCCTCTTCATCGCTTAATCTAAACATGAGCGTTTCAGCTAATTTTTTAAAATATTCTCTATCTTTATTTTCATTCATAATAAAAATCCTTCCGTACAATTATATACCATTTAGCCAAAGAGCTCTATGAAACGCTCTTCGCTGATTATTTCAATTCCTAATTCTTTAGCTTTATTATTCTTAGAAGATGTAGATTCTAAATCATTATTGATTAAATAGTTAGTACTCTTAGAAACTGAGCCCGTTACCTTACCACCTTCGCTTTCAATATAAGCTTTCATTTCATTTCTATTTTTATATTTATAAACATCCCCTGTTATCACAAATACTAATCCTTCACATTTATTACCACTAGCTTCATTATTAGTTCTATTTATCTCTATCTCTTTTAATAATTCTTCTAAAGCTTTCATATTTTCTTCATCTTTACAATAAGTCACAAAAGCTTTTGATTTTTCTAAACCAATTCCATTAATCGAAGAAAAGATACCTGGATCATCGCTTTCTTTAGCGATATTAATTAAATCTATAAAATCATATTTAGATAATAATTTTTTAGCCACATCTATTCCTACTAATGGAATATTTAATGCATATATTAATTTTTGGTCATCAACCTTACGTGCTTTTTCAATGCTTGAGACAATATTATCGCTAGATTTTTCACCAAAGCCATCTAATGCTTTTATATCTTCACTATATTTATTTAAACGATATATATCTGCATAATTCTTTATCCAACCTTCACTAATAAATCTTTGTAAAGTAGCTTCTGATATACCATCTATATCCATTCCACCCTTAGAGACAAAGCGACTATATTTCTTTAGTTTTTTAGCTGGGCATGCATCATTAGTACATTTTAATGTTTTAGTTAAACTTTCTTCGCTTATTATAATAATCGTTTTAGAGGCGCATACTGGGCATACTTCAGGTATATTAAATTCACCTTTCTTTTCTATTACTTTAATTACTTTAGGAATTATTTTATTAGCTTTAATAACTTCTAATATGCTGCCATTAGAACCAATATTTAATCTTTCACATTCACTGATATTACATAAAGAAGCTCTTTTAACAATAGTGCCTTCTAAATTAACTGGCGCAAATATCGCAACTGGTGTGATAGTGGAAGCAGCGCATGACCATTCAATATCTTCTAAAGTACTTTGGGCCACTTCATCTTGCCATTTAAAAGCTAAGCCCGCTCTAGTTGCATGATGGCCTGTAATAGATCCGCTTTTGGCATAAACTATATCATCATAAGTAATAACTAAACCATCTACAGGATAAGGATTAATACCTTCTGTAACTAATTTTGTAAATTTATTTATTATTTCTTCAATATTACTTTGTGTTGGACTATCAATATATTCTCTATCTACTACCTCAAAGCCTTCTTTTTCTAATAAGGCCATCCTATCGCCCCATGAATCTATTTCTTTATCAATTTGAACTAAAGTAAAAGGTTTGAAATGGATATGTCTCTCTTTTAATGTTTCAATATCTTTTAAAGCGAGCGAGCCTGAAGCTAGATTTCTTGGATTCGCATAATCATCACCGCTTTCTAGGATATATTTATCAAAGTCTTCATAAGAAATAACAGCTTCACCTCTAATAACGAGATGACCTTTAATACTAATATTCTCTTTTAAACCATATATACCTTTAGCTAAATGAGTAATATTAGTACCAATATGTCCATCACCCCTAGTTAATAGACGCACTAATTTACCATCATCATAAGTCGCAACTAAAGTTAAACCATCTAATTTCCAAGATATCCATATAGCTCTATTATCTGCCCACTTTACTAAATCTTCTATCTTCTTAGTTTTAGCTAAAGATAACATAGCTTCTTCATGAGCTTCTTTTTTACCTTCGGTTTCATCTTTACTGACATTATTAGTCGGGCTATCTTCTAAAATAATATGTGTTCTATTCTCTATTTCTTTTAATTCATCAAATAATTTATCCCATTCATGGTCAGACATTATTTCAGCTTTACCATTATAATAAGCCTCTGATGCTTCATTTAAGATATCAACTAATTCTCTCATTCTCATTTCATCATTCATAATTAATTGACCTCACTTTTTTTATGTAATTTAGGATGACCACTGACTAATTTTTTAATCCCATGAGGATAAGCAAAAGCTACATCAATCGTGCCTTTTTGAACGCTGATCACAATACCTTCACCAAATGTTTCATGGATGACAGCTTCACCTTTTTTATAAATAGCTACTTCACTATCTAATAATTTCGTATAAAAAGTACCTTCATCTTGAATCTTATTCTTATTACTTAAATAATTATAATTATCATTATTATTTACCCCAATATGTTCGATACATGCTTCATCTATTTCTTCAATAAATCTTGAAGTTGTCCTTACTCTTTGGAGGATATAACTAAAGCCTCCAGCATCTAATAAGAATAATCGATTGCGGGCTCTAGTGAAAGCTACATAAGCTAATCTTCTTTCTTCTTCTACGCCTCTTTTATATCCTTCATTCATCGCTCTCTCATTTGGAAATATACCTTCATTAAGATCGCTAACAAAAACCGTATTGAATTCTAAACCTTTGGCTGCATGAACTGTCATCAATTGAATAAAATCACTAGCCATTGTTTCTTCTCTATCACCATATAGAGCTACAACTTGTAGATAATCATCTAATAATGCTTCTGGATTATCTTCCGAGAATTCTTTAACATCATCTATTAATTCTTTTAAATTCTCTATTCTATCCATCTCATCATTTTCTTCAAGCATATTTTTATAACCTGATTCTTCAATAATTCTCTCAAATAATTTAAAGAAAACTACATCTTCTTTTTTAGCTTCTATTTTCCAAGCCTCTACCATATCCACAAAATCATCTAAGGTTTTCTTTACTTTACCGCTAAATGGTGCTCCTTCTTTTAATATTTCATAAATACTTTTATTTTTATCACGCGCAGTATTTATTAAAGTATCCATTGTCTTAGGGCCTATTCCTCTACGTGGTCTATTTAAGATTCTTCTTAAAGCTAAATCATCACTGGTACTAACCATTCTTAAATAGCTCAAAGCATCTTTTACTTCTTGCCTTTCATAGAAACGAATACCACCATAGATGATATATGGTATACGCATATCAATTAATGTTTTTTCTATTGATCTAGATAAATAATTAGATCTATATAGAATAGCCATATCATGATATTTTTCACCTTCATCATGTAATTCATTAATTTTATTAGCTAACCATAATGCTTCATATTCATCACTCGCACTAGAATAATGAACTATTTTATGATTAGAAATACGATTAGTATATAAATCTTTTTCTACTCTATTCCTATTATTTTTAATTAATGAATTAGCACCATTTAAAATATATTCTGTTGAGCGATAATTCTCATTTAAAATTATTGTTTTTGTATCTTTAAAATCTTTGGTGAAATTTAAAATGATATTAACATCAGCCCCACGCCAAGTATAAATAGTTTGATCTGGATCTCCTACTACATATAAAGAATTATCCACGCCAGTTAATAATTTAATTAATTCATATTGGATGCCATCAATATCTTGAAATTCATCAACATGAATATGACTATAGCGACTTTGCCATTTAGATAAAATTTCACTATATTTTTTAAACATATTAACTGTCCATATGATTAAATCATCAAAGTCTAAAGCATATAAATTATGTTGCGCATTAAGATAATATTCATATATCATCGCTTTTGTTTTTTCTGCGCTAAATGAGCCCGCTAAAGCATAAGCTCTTTCTAAAGTAATGCCTCCACATTTATTATTAGCGATATAATCCAATAATGCATTATATGGATAAATAGTATTATCAATATTCAATTCTTTATAAGCATCTTTAATAATAGCTTTTTGATCTTCCGCATCTAAGATAGTAAAGTTTCTAGGATAACCCATCGCCATAATATCTTCTCTTAATATCCTTACGCATAATGAATGAATAGTACTAATCCAAGGAGTACTTGTTTCTTCTTTAATTAATTTTCTGACTCTATCTTTCATTTCATTAGCTGCTTTATTAGTAAAAGTAATAGCTAATATTTTATGGGCATTAATATTATCATCTTGGATAAGATGAGCTATGCGCATAGTTAAAACACTAGTTTTACCTGAACCAGCTCCTGCGACTACTCTTATATATTTATCTTTGGCTAATACTGCCTCTTTTTGGTTATCATTTAGAAAGGATACATCAATCATTATGGACATAATTATACCACGCTAAACTACCTAGAGAATTGTGAGAAATGCTATAATTTAACCATGTTTAAATTAGAGAATTCTTGGCAAGATTATGAATTATTAGATGCTGGTAATGGTGAGAAATTAGAAAGATGGAAAGATATCATTTTAAGGCGTCCTGACCCTATTGCGATATGGCCTATTGCTACAGATACACCATTATGGAATAGTGCTCATGCTATATATCATAGATCTAATAAAGGTGGCGGGCATTGGGAATATCTTAAAGACTTTCCTGAAGAGTGGACTATAAATTATAAAGATTTAAGATTTCGTATTTCCCCTACCAATTTTAAACATACCGGTCTTTTTCCTGAACAAGCTTATAATTGGGATTGGATAATTAAAGAAGTGAAAGATAATAAAGATAAAGAATTAAGAATATTAAATTTATTTGCTTATACAGGTGGGGCTACTATGGCTGCTAGCTATGGCGGGGCAAATGAAGTGGTCCATGTAGATGCTGCTAAAGGAATGATAGAATGGGCTAAGATAAATAGAGATTTATCTGGCTTACAAAATAATAAAATACGTTTCATCGTTGATGATTGTTTAAAATTTGTAGAAAGAGAAAAACGTCGAGGTAGGACATATCACGGAATCATCATGGATCCCCCTTCTTATGGAAGAGGGCCAAGCGGTGAGATGTGGAAATTCGAAAAAGAAATAGTAAAGCTAATTGATGATTGTATAGAAATTTTAGATGAAGATGCTATTTTCTTATTAATCAATAGTTATACTTCTGGTTTCTCTCCTATTGCTTTAGAAAATCTTATGAGAACTACTATTTTATATAAAATAGGTCATGGCAAAGTTGAAGCTAGTGAATTATGGCTAGAAACTAGTAATAGTAAGATGTTATTACCGTGCGGAATTAGTGGGAGATGGCAACCATGATTAAGATTCTTTATGAAGATAATCATCTTTTAGCTATCGAAAAGCCTGTAAATATTCCAACTAATAGTGATAATTCAAATGATGAAGATATTCTTTCTTTATGTAAAGAATATTTAAAAGAAAAATATCATAAACCAGGTAATGTTTATCTTGGCCTAGTTCAGCGCTTAGATAGACCCGTTGGGGGAGCGATGGTTTTTGCGAAGACTTCTAAAGCTGCTTCACGCTTAAGTAATATTATTAGAAATAAAGAAATGGCTAAAACTTATTTAGCTATTTTAGATGGCATCCCTGATAAAGATAAAGATATCTTTGAAGATTATTTATATAAAGATAAAGATACTAATATGACTCATGTTGTATCTAAAGATAAAGGTAAATATTCTAAATTATCTTATGAATTATTAGCTACAAAAGATAATTTAAGCTTAGTTAAGATAGATTTAGAAACAGGCAGAAGCCACCAAATTAGAGTACAATTTGCTTCACGTAATTTACCTTTATTATTTGATCAGCGCTACAATAATAAAACTACTAAAGGTCAAATAGCTTTATGGTCTTATCAATTAGTTTTCCCCCATCCTACTACTAAAGAAATTATTAATATTAAATCTTTACCACCAATTATTAATCCCTGGGACAATTTTGATATACAATTATAGAGATGAAGAAAAAGAAAAGAAGAATTAGGAAAAGTTTAATTGTCGTGTTAGTTATACTAATTGTCTTAGCTATCACGGCTTATTATGTTCCTTTGGAAAGAAAAAAGACTGAATTAAAAGATTTAGGCTATAGTAAAGAAACAATCAAGAAGATACTTGATTTAGATTATTATTCCAAGATTATAGATAATAATTATTATTCCCCTTTATTAGAAAAGAAGATTAATGATGATACTTTGATTGAAGAATATATGGATTTATATGCGAATATCCATGGCGATAAAGAAATAAATGATAATGATTTATTATTATATTCAAGACTCATGGATAAAGGTTATGATAATCTTCAATTGAATGCCCTCTTCGATCGCTTAAAATATCATGAAATAACCCCTCTATTAGTTTTTGATTATCAATGGGATGAAATATCTTATATTGATGATTGTATAAAAAATCGTGATCATAATTCGCCTACTTCTTTTACATTAGATGGAAATTATAAACAACTATATCGCATCGTTGAAGAAGCTAAAGATGTTAATAGTGATTATGTCTTAGTTAATAAGAATTATTATTTGAATGAAACTTATGTTCCTAATAATCTAGAAGAATTATCTGATCGCTATGCGATATATGGAATGCAGTTAGTTAAGCATGTTAATGATGCAGCCATCGAAATGATTGAACAAGCTATTAATGATAATATTCCTTTCTATATTTCTAATGCTTATTGGTCATATGAAGATTTAAAAGTAATTTATGAAAATAATATTAATATTTATCGAGATGATGTAGATGATTATATTAATAGACCTGGCTTTTCTGAACATCAAACTGGTTTAGCTTTCAATATTACCCCAACTTACGAAAATGTCGAAAACTTCTTGGAAAGCGAAACATATCAGTGGATAAAGAATAATGCTGAAAAATATGGTTTCATCATGCGCTATCCACCTAATAAATCTATTATCTACAATATGGAAGATGAACCGACCCACTTACGCTATCTAGGTAAAGAATTAGCTAAAAAAGTTAATGAATCATCATTAACTTATGATGAATATTATTCTCTATATTTAAATAAATGGCACGATGAGAACTATAAGCCAAGCGAAGAGATATTGAATCGAATACCTAATTATGATGAGAAATAAAAAGCTCTATTTAAATAGAGCTAATATCTCATCTTTTTTATTATCCATATCCTGATAAGCTAATTCAAATAATTCATTACATTTCTCAGGATCACCTTTGAATCTGGATACTTTAATAGTCTTACTAGGCAATACATTTACTGCTTCTTTTTTAGCACATAAATCTTTTATTAAACTAATCTGTTTATAATAATTTTCATGTCTTACATGATAATCTTTTGCGACTTGTGGACATTCTTTATAATTTATTTTCATCATTGTCTCTAATATTTTAGATGCTGGTTTTCTAACATAATCTTGAGGTTTAGTAGTAATAACTAAGAATCTATCACAGCCTACTTCCATCGCTCTTTCAATCGGTATCATTTTCGTGATACCGCCATCTAATAATCTCTTCCCATTTACTTCTACTACTGCTGAAGCGATTGGAAGCGCGCATGTCCCTCTTAATAAATTTAAGCCCTCATCAAAATCTTCTGGTCCATAAAACAAAGTCTTACCTTCTTTTAAATCATAAGCACCTACTTCAATATTGATATTATTCTTTTTAAGAGGACTAAAATCAACTTTTTCAACATCAATTAAATAATGTTTAAAAAGATATAAATAAGCAACATAATGCTTCTCTTTTAATAAAGCTTTAAATCCTACTATATCATCTCTAATCGCATAATCGCATGATACTTTTCTTAATAAATCAATCTTATCTAATTCATATAAACAAAGATATACAGCACCACTACTAATACCTACACCATAATCAAAATTAATATTATTATCATGAAGCCATTTCAAAG
>CACZTC010000142.1 GCA_902784015.1 uncultured Erysipelotrichaceae bacterium
AGGTAAGAAGAAAATGGCTGTTGTTTCAATGAGAAAAATGCTCGAAAACGGGGTACATTTCGGACACCAAACAAGAAAGTGGAACCCAAAGATGAAACCATACATCTACACACAAAAAAATGGGCTCTACATTCTAGATTTAGAGCAAACTAGAGATCACTTAGAAAAAGCATATGCTGAAATTAAAAGAATTGTGGATGATGGTGGTAAGGTATTATTTGTTGGTACCAAAAAACAAGCACAAGCTACAATTCTAGAAGAAGCTTTGCGTTCAGGAAGTTTCTACATTAATCAAAGATGGTTAGGTGGAACATTAACTAACTTCCGTACTATTCAAAAATCAATTAAGAGATTAGTTGAAATTGAACAAATGGAAGAAAGCGACACAATCAAGATTTATACTAAGAAGGAACAAGCTGCTTTATTAAAGAAGAAAGCTAAATTAGATAACTTCTTAGGTGGTATTAAAGAAATGAAAAAACTACCAGATGCAGTATTTGTGGTAGATCCATTAGAAGAACATAATGCAGTAGCAGAAGCTAAAAAATTAGGCATTCCTTTATTTGCGTTAATTGATACAAATGCGGATCCTGATTTAGTAGATTATCCAATTCCATGTAATGATGATTCTTTAAAATCAGTTAAATTATTAGTATCTATTATTGCCGATGCAGTTGTAGAATCTAAAGGTGGCGTTAGAGATGTTGCATATATGGATGAAGAAGATGATGACATCACAATGGAAGATGTAATCCGCAATGTTGAAGAACAAGCTGCTGAATATGAAAAGAAGAAGAGACAGAAATTCGAAGAACGTCGTCAAGCAATGGCTCAAAAACGTTTCACTGGTGAAAGAAGAGTCTATAAGAAAGATGCTAAAGATGATGTAAAAGAAGAAGAAGTAAAAGAGGAAGTTGAAGCAGCAGAAAATGAAGTTGTAGAAGTTGCAGAAGAAGCAGTAGCTGTAGAAACTCCAGTAGTAGAAGAAGTAAATGAAGAAGTAGTTGATGTAGTAGAAGAAAATGTAGAGGAGGAAGGCGAATAATGGCTATTAGTGCAGCAGAAGTTAAAGAATTAAGAGAATTAACTGGCGCTGGAATGATGGACTGTAAAAAGGCTCTAACTGAATGTGATGGCGATATTAAAAAAGCTATTGACTGGTTAAGAGAAAATGGTCTAGCTAAAGCAGCTAAGAAAGAAGGCAGAATTGCTGCTGAAGGTTTATCTAAAATTTTAGTTGAAGGTAATCGCGCTTGTATCGTTGAAGTGAATTCAGAAACAGACTTTGTCGCAAAGAATGAAAAATTCTTAGCGCTATTAGATGAAACACTCATGACACTTATCCATAGTGAAGCTAAAACAGCTGAAGAAGGTTTAGCACTTGCTTCAGTTGAAGGCACATTAAATGATACATTTATTAACGCTGTAGCAACAATTGGTGAAAAGATATCTTTAAGAAGATTTGAAAACATTGATAAAAATGATGATGAAATCTTTGGTACATATACTCACCAAGGTGGTCGTATCACTAGCGTTGTAGTAATGAAGGGAACTGATGCTCAAGTTGCGAAAAATATGGCAATGCAAGTAGCTTCTATGAATCCTACATATGTATCTAGAAATGATATGCCTCAAGATGTAATCGAACACGAAAGAAGTGTACAAGAAGGTATTGTAAATAATGATGAATCATTATCTTCAAAACCTGATAATGTAAAAGCTGGTATCGTTGAAGGTAGATTATCTAAACAACTACAAGATATGTGTTTAGTAGATCAAGAATTCTTCTTAGATACAGATAAGAAATGTGGTGCTTATTTAAAAGAAAACAACTGTGAAGTAGTAAGATTTGTGAAATATACAGTTGGTGAAGGCATCGAAAAGAAAGAAGAAGACTTCGCAGCAGAAGTAGCTGCAATTGCTTCAGGTAACTAAAAGACGCTTCTATGCGTCTTTTTTTGAATTGATATAGAATTAAATAAATGGAAAATGATATAAAGAAACATCGTATTATAAATGAATTTAAATATATTATATTTTTCTTGTGTGCTTTATTTATCATACTATTTTTAGTTTTAACTATATCAATGATTCAAAGAAAGAGCGCAATAAAAAAATTAAATGAAGCTAAAGAATTATCTTATACTGAGACTTATGATAATCTCTTTATTAATATTAATGAGTCTTTATTAGAAATCGAATATGGTAGTGAATACAATAAAGAAAGATTAGTTACTAAAAGTAATGGTGAAGTAGAAATAAGAGGTTTTGTGGATACTTCTAAAGTAGGTGAGTATCCTTTAAAAGTATTAGTAAGTACAACTGATGAATATAATCAAACTATTGTAAGAGAATTTTCAAAAATAGTAAAAGTAGTAGATACTTATAAACCATTAATAGAAATAAAGAATGAAAAAGTAACATTATTAAGTGGTGATACTTTTAGACCTGAGAATAATATTAATATCGTTTATGACAAAGTAGACGGTGAATATGATTATGAAGAAGTATTAAAAGAAGGTAGTTATACTGTTGAAAGCGATATAGATAATAATAAGACAGGAATTTATGAAGCTAAAATTATAGCTAAAGATAAAAATGGAAATGAAAGTGAAGCAATCTTCCAAGTAGAAGTAGTAGCTTTAGCAACTAATGCAAAATATCCATACTATATAAAGATAAATAGGGTATTAAATAATGTAACTATTTATGCGATGGATAGTAATGGTGAATATTCAATCCCATTTAAAGCAATGGTATGTTCAACTGGTACAGCTACACCACTTGGAACATATAAAATAGATATTAATTATAGATGGCGTTTATTAAATGGGAATGTTTCTGGTCAATATGCAACAAGGATAGTTAGGGATATTCTATTCCACTCAGTTCCTTATTTCACTAGGAGCGAAAACAACCTAGAATATGAAGAATATAATAAATTAGGTACTACTGCATCTCAAGGTTGTATAAGATTAGCAGTAATAGATGCTAAATGGATATATGATAATTGTCCTTTAGGTACAACAGTAGAAATATATGATGATGAAGAGAGTCCTGGACCTTTAGGAAAGCCAACACCAATAGAAATAGATATAACTTCACCAAATAAAGGCTGGGATCCAACTGATCCTAATCCTAATAATCCTTGGAATAAAGATGAATAATTTATTCTAATTTAGTTCATTATTCAAACAATACATAAGAAATCCTTCTCTAATACCTGTATTAGATACAAGGATTTCTTTTGTTTTAAATATTTTAGCTATTTCTACTGC
>CACZTC010000143.1 GCA_902784015.1 uncultured Erysipelotrichaceae bacterium
AATAAAATATGTTGCAATAATCAGCAAAAATAAAACAAGTAGTTTCTTCATAAGTCTCTACTTGTTATATATGTATAAAATTTATTTATTCCAAATTATTTCTTACTTTTTATTTCAATAATAATTACTTCATATGGTTTAGCAACTTGAACAGTACGCTTGTCACCTACTTTAGCATCTAGAATTGCTTGAGCTAATGGTGATTCATTACTGATAATACCATTTAATGGATCAGTTTCCACACCACCAAGAATTGTATATGTAGATTTTTCTTTATTATCTAAGAATTGTAAAGTAACAGTTGAACCTATAGTTACGCGTGAGCCTCCTTTTGTATTAATAATTACATAATTCTGTAATGTATGTTCAATACTATCAATTTCAGCTTGTACTTGTGATTGTCTTTCTCTAGCTGCATCATAGTCAGCATTTTCTGATAAGTCACCATGAGATCTAGCTTCAGCTATTTCTTTTTTTACATCTTCTAAAACAACATGTACTAAATTATCATATTTTTCTTGTAACGCTTTTAAACCTTCTTCTGTAATATATTCTTTTGCTTCATTCATAAACAAACCTCTCTTTTTTCGCTCAAATATTATAGCACTTAGTAGTTAATGATGCTACCAATTTTAGTAGTCAATAAATCAATAGCGACTTTATTCTCGCCACCTTCAGGAATAATAATATCAGCATATCTTTTTGTTGGCTCTATAAATGATTCATGCATAACTCTAACTGTATTTATGTATTGATTAATAACAGAATCCATTGATCTACCACGTTCTTTAACATCTCTTAATAATCTTCTAATGAATCTAACATCTGCAGCAGTATCAACAAATACTTTAATATCTAACATATTTCTTAATTCTTCATTTTCTAATACAAATAAACCTTCAAGAATTAAGACATCACATGGGAAGCAAGTTTCTGTAACATTACTGCGTGTATGATGTACATAATCATATGTAGGTTTTTCAATAGATTGACCATTTTCGAGTTGTTTTAAATGACTTAATAATAGATCATTATCAAAAGCAAAAGGATGGTCATAATTAGTTTTGATTCTTTCTTCCATAGGTTTATCTGATTGATCTTTATAATAATCATCTTGTCTAATAATTAATATAGATGTTTGATCAGAAAAACGCTCTTTAATATGTCTTGAAATAGATGTTTTTCCTGAAGCAGTGCCACCTGCTATCCCAATAATAATAGGTTTAGATTCATTCATACTCGCAATTCTCCTTTATCCTTTGTATATAATAATTTACCTTCTTCATCATATTTAAATTCATAAAAGAAAAGTTCTGAATTACCACTTAATAATCTTTCCAAGAATACTTTATCGCCTTCCCATAAATCTAATTTTAAAATATTATCTTTATTAATCCATGCTAATGTTCCTTCATCACATTCTTTTAAAGTACCCTCAAAATCTTCACACGTAAAAACCCAGATTTTTTCATAATCTTTATTTTCGTATATAAAATCTATAATTCCTCTAAATACTACATTATTAGCATTTAAATTAGTTTCTTCTTTTATTTCTCTTATAATACAAGTTTCTGGAGATTCATCTAATTCTACTTTACCACCAACACCAAGCCATTTACCTTCATTAATATCATTAGTCTTTTTATTCCTTAATAACATTAACCATTCATTATCTTTGATGATATAACATAAAGTAGCATCTCTAAACTTATACATAATTACTCATTTCCATTTAAATATGTATTTACATTATTGGCATGTTCTTCAAATGTTTTAGCATAATAAATTGTTCCATCGCCATAAACATCAGCCATAAAATAATAATTATCTGTTTGATTTGGATGCAATGCAGCATCTAAACAAGAAGCACTAAAATTACATATTGGTCCTGGTGTTAAGCCTTCATGAAGATAAGTATTATAACTAGATTCAGCATCAACGCTTGTTTCACATTTTTCCCAAGAATCACTTTCACGATTATAATCTATCGCATAACATACTGTAACACTACTTTCTAAGCGCATATCTTCATTCATTCGATTATAAAATATTCCAGATATTTCTTTTTGATCTTCAATTCTATTACCAGCTTCAAATTGAATAATAGAAGCTAAAGAATATATCTCATGTAAGCTTAAACCAATATTTTGGAAATCATCTTTATAATTTAAATAGATTAATCTACTTTGGTCTAAAATCTTTAATGTTATTTCTTCGGCATCGCTATCCTTTTTAAACTGATATGTATCAGGAGCTAAATAACCTTCAAGATAACATCTAGATTCACTATTATTAAAGATTTCTTCAGTCAAGAAAGGATATTCATTCATTAATGATCTAATCCATTCTTGATTATTCCATAAATTCATAAAGTCTTCGTACGAAGCATCAGTTTTATTACTTAATTTAGTAGCAATATGCTTAGCCCAGTCCCCTTCAATAATAGTAACTTCAACAATATTTTGGTTTGCAGCTAATGGATCATTTAATTTATTCAAAATTGTTTCTAAAGGCCAACTCTTATCTAATTCATATTCACCAAAATAAATATTTGTTAATTCATTTAAACGTGCATAATAATATGCCATACGAGCATCTTTTATTATTCCTTCATCTTCTAGCTTTTCCGTAACACTCATTATTGTAGAATCTTCATCTACCACAAAAGAAACAATTTCAGATTCTTTTTGAATTGGTTTTTGACAACTTGTGAAATAATAATAGCTCATGCCTAATACAGCTATTAAAAGAAAGACGAAAAATAGTACCACTTTAGGTAAAATGGATTTCTTTCTTCGTCTATGCCATTCATAATACTCTTCTTCTTCAGCTATTTCGCTTAAGTCTTCAGTATTAACATCATTTTCATCAATATTACTCATCTAATAAACCTTCATCTAAAAATGCATTTAGAACTTCTTGACACATATCCCATTCTTTTTCATCAACTGGTATTAATTCACCATCTTCATTATAAGAATATGGGATAATCTCTTCTTCATCATCTAAAGAACGCAATATTACAAAGCTCTTATTACTTTCTTCATCATCGAATGTGAACAATATTTCTAATTCATATTCTTCACCATTTTCATCTGTTACAAGAATAATATTTTCATCCATTATTTGTTACCATGAGAATCTAAATAGGTTTGAAGGATTTGTACTGCAGCTAATTGATCAATCTTTTTCTTTCTTTTTTTACGTGATAAATCAGCTTCCAATAATATTTCTTCAGCTATTTTAGTAGTATATCGCTCATCCCAAAGCACTACTTCGATTCCGCTTTCACTTTCTAATAATTCTTTAAATTCTTCACAAATATGACCTCTTACTCCTACTTCATCATTAAGAAGTTTAGGATAGCCAAGCACTATTAATTCAGGATTTTCTTCTTTACATAATTCTAGAACTAAATCTAATGCTTTTTCATAATCATCTTGAGGAAATCTTAGCGTCTTTACTGTCCTTGCGATAAAGCCAGTATCACTTGCGCTAACCCCACAAGTAACACTACCTAAATCAAGTCCAATATATTTAGCCATCTATTTATTTTCCTCTAGATAAAATCTTACTAGTTCTTCAATTATTTCATGTCTTTCAACAGATTGAATAACTGATCTAGCATTATTATGACTTGAAATATATGCAGGGTCGTTAGATATCAAATATCCAGCTAATTGATTGATAGCACTATAGCCTCTTTCAACTAGCGCAGCTTCGACATTTTTTAATACTTCCCTAATATTTTCGCGACGTAATTCTTCAGAATTAAAAGTAACTGTACCTGTAGGTTGCTTATTTTCAGACATAAATTTTACCTCCTACTTCATTAATAATTTTATGATAGTAAAATCAAAAAGTATATAACAAAGATATTAATTTATTAATCGAAATTACTAATTACAGATTCAATTTCTTTAATAGCATCATTTAGCTTACTAATATCCTTACCGCCACCTTGAGCCATATCAGGTTTTCCCCCACCTTTACCATCTGTAATTTCAGCAGCTTTTTTAATTAAATCACCTGCTTTTAGACCTTTATCACAAATATCTTTACTAATAGCAGATACAAATGTTAATTTGTCATCACATAAATTACTTACAAATACAACACCAGATTTAATCTTATTTCTTAATATTTCTGCATATTCTTTTAATTTTGAATTATCTAAGTCTTTTTCTTCAAGTATTAAAGCATCAATATTACCTAACTTTTTAACAAATTCTAATTTAGAATCTGCTGCTAATAACATTGCTTTAGCTTTTTGTTCACCAATTTGTCTTTTTAGTTCATTATTTTCATCATGTAATAATGTAGCTTTTTCAATAACTTGGTCTTCTGTTTGGGCATTTAAGATTTTAGCGCTTTCCTTTAATGTCTCACTACTTTTCTTAAATACTTCATATGCTTTCATTTTAGTAACACTAGTAATACGTCTAATACCAGAACCAATAGATTCTTCAGATATGATTCTATATGAGCCTAGATTAGAAGTATTAGATACATGCGTACCTCCACAGAATTCTTTGGAGAAATCTCCCATCGATACGACTCTTACTCTATCACCATATTTTTCATCAAATAATGCGATTGCCCCACTATTTTTAGCATCTTCAAGTGACATTATTTCTGTATCAACAGGAATTGATTCACAAATCTTATTATTAATAATTCTTTCAATTTTATCGATATCTTCATCACTAACTTTTTCATAATGAGTAAAATCAAATCTTGCATAATCTGGGCAATTATAAGAACCTGCTTGATTAATGTGATTACCTAATACTTCTCTTAAAGCAGCTTGAAGTAAATGTAATGAAGAATGATTAGCTCTAGTATTTTCTCTATCAACTACATTTATATTAGCTTTTACTACATCTCCGACTTTTATGCTTCCTTCATTTACTTTAATATGATGCAAATGTTGATCATGCGGAGCTTTTTTAACATCTATTACTACAGCATTAAATGTTTCATTACTTAATGTACCAGTATCTGCACATTGACCACCTGATTCAGCATAGAATGGTGTCTTATCCAATACAACAAAGCCTTCTTCAGATATTTCATCTACTTTAGAGCCATCCACAAATAAGCCAATTACTTTACCTTCATATTCATTATTTGTATAGCCTACAAATTCAGATATTTCTTCGAAATCTAATAAATCTTCTGATTGCGATTGCATAGATTCATTATTGCCTCTAGCATTACGTGCTCTTTCTTTCTGAGCTTTCATTTCTTCTTCAAAGCTATCTAACTCAACTTCATATCCAG
>CACZTC010000144.1 GCA_902784015.1 uncultured Erysipelotrichaceae bacterium
ATATATTTTAATATTTTGTTTTTAATTAAAAACATGATAGATTATTTTCATGTCTTTATTAGAAGTAATACCTGATGTTCTATTATTAGGTTTAATATATTCATATTTATATAAGAGACTAAAAAGTTTAAAGAATAAACAAGTGATTAAATATAATACTTTATTCTATATGTCTTTAAGTTTAATTATTCTTATAACTTTAAGTCCTTTTATTATTTCTATACCTAATCTATTTAATAGTCATATAAAATCATATAATTTTGAATTATTTGTGGACTGGAAATATCAATATGGAAACTACATAATTGATACTTTATTTAATATTATTCTTTTTATTCCTTTTTCTTTTTCTTTTTATTTAGCCACAAAGAAAAAGCCCCTAAATATAATCATTAGTGGCTTCTTATTAAGTTTATTAATTGAATTTATCCAACCTTTATTATTTGAAAGTAGAATCGGTGATATTACAGATCTCTTCAATAATACTATTGGTACTATTATTGGTGTACTAATAGCTTATTTATTATTTAGAGATAATTAAGCTTCATTTCCTATGGTATTAACTATCATTTCATCATATTGACGTGTATATAGATCATAATAATGACCATGTTTACGCATCAATTCTTTATGCGTACCTCTTTCAATAATCTTTCCATCATCCACAACCAATATCTCATCCGCATCTACTATGGTAGATAAACGATGAGCTATCACGAAGCTTGTTCTACCTTGAATAACTGTATCAATCGCATTTTGGATAGCTTTTTCCGTTAAGCTATCAATGCTGGCAGTAGCTTCATCTAAGACTAAGATCTTAGGATCAGCTAAAATAGCACGCGCAAATGATAATAATTGTTTCTCCCCTGTCGATAATAAATCTCCGCCTTCACCAACATCACTATCCAAGCCTTTATCCATTTTTTCTAAAACGAAAGTTGCCGAAACTAATTCTAAAGCTTTCATTATTTCCTCATCACTTGCATCAGGTTTGCCATATCTTAGATTATCTCTTATTGTTCCAGAAAATAAATGAGGTGATTGTAAAACATAACCTATATTTGAATGAAGCCATAATTGTGATCTTTCTTTTGCGTTTCTTCCATCAATTAATATTTCACCGCTTGTTGGCTCAAAGAATCTGCATACTAGATTAACCAAAGTTGATTTACCTGCACCTGTCTCTCCCACAATCGCAATATTAGTTCCCTTTGGTACATTTAAATTAAAATGTTCTAATACCATCTCATCCCCATCAGGATATTGGAAACTGACATCTCTAAATTCAACATCACCATTTAATTCTTCCCAATTCTCTTTTTTCGGATTAAATGTATCACCATATTTTTCTATTACTTCTTTACTATCAGCTACATCACTTTCGGTTTCCATTAATTTAGTAAATCTTTCAATATTTACTTGGATACCTATTAAAGCTGCAATTGTTTCAATAATCCATTGAATAGGTTCCATTAGATTTAGCGCATAATTCATAAATACTGATAAAGTACCTATCATCATTATTCTTTCCATCGTTAATAAGCCACCCTGCCATAAAACTAAAGCTAAGGCAATGCTACCCATCATTACCATGACTGAAGAAAAGAAAGCTGAATAACGCGTAGCTCTAATACTTGTTTTACGCATATTACTTGTATCTTTATCAAAGTCTCTTTCAATAAGTGATTCAATAACTAAGGTCTTAATACTTCTGGCTCCAGTTATTCCTTCATTAAAATCACTAGTTATTTGTGAATTAATTTCTCTAATATTTCTATGATATGCAATAAGCTTTGGTTGGAATAAAGAAATAAGTAAAATCGCTATCGGCAATAATAATATTACATATAAGGCTAATTTCATATTAATAGTTAGCATCGTTATTAATGCCATGATAATATATGAGCCATTCCATACAATATCCATTAAATGCCATGAAGCTAATACTCCTATCTTTCCCGTATCGCTCATTATTCTTGCATGGACATAACCAACATTATTCTGATTGAAATAAGAAAATGATAATGTTTGGAGATGATTAAAACTCGCATTTCTTAAATCATGATTAATATCCATTTCCATTTGTCCGCTCCAATAAGTGGAATAATAATTAACTATTACTTGAATAACTAAAACACCAAAATAGATAAGCACAAATATACCCAAAGTATCTAAAGTTTGTAAACCAATAAAATAATCAATCGCATAACGATTAAATAATGGATATAAGGCATCAAGTCCAGATACAATGCAACCTAAAAACATCATCCCTATCATCTTTTTCTTATATTTAGTTATGTAAGGAAGAATTTTTGGTATACCAAAATATGGAAGTTTTATGTTCTTATCATTCTCGTCCATTTTCTTCCTCCTCTATTAATTTACCTTGTTCAAGCTGAAGATCATGAATCTTCCTATAAATACCATTTAAGGCTATTAATTCTTCATGACTTCCTTCTTCGATTATTTTCCCTTTATCCATGACAACAATCTTATCTGCATGCATTAAAGTTGTTATTCTATGCGCAATAATAATTACTGTTGACTTAGCTATATTATCTTTTAAAGCATTTCTTATTTTGGCATCAGTTTCTGAATCAACTGCCGATAAAGAATCATCAAATATCATGATTGGTGGTTTTCTTATTAACATCTGTGCTATCGCTGTACGCTGTTTTTGCCCACCAGATAATGTAACTCCGCGCTCACCAACTGAAGTTTCATAACCTTGTTTAAAATTATTGATTGTTTCATTTAAACAAGCAATTCTTGCGGCTTCTTCAATATCATTAAAAGTAGCTTCATCTTTAGCTATCTTTATATTCTCTTCTAAGGTCCTTGAGAATAAATATGGTTCTTGTAAGACCATCCCAATATTCTCTCTTAAATAAGCTCTATCTATATCATTAATATCTACGCCGCCAATAGTAATAGATCCACCATCTTCATTTAATTCATATAATCTATCTAATAGATACATTAAAGTTGATTTACCGCTACCTGTACTACCTAATATACCAACAGTACTACCAGCTTTAATTTCTAGAGAGACATTATCCAATACTTTTTTCGTGCTATTGTCATATTTATATGTAATATTCTTGAAGGATATATCTTGTCTTAAATCAGATTTGATTGTATTTTCTTTTTCTATCTCTCTTTGACTATTCATAATATATCTAAGCCTTTCAATTGATATACCTGCTTTAGACATATTTGCGATAACTCTTCCTAACATTCTAACAGGCCAGGTTAGCATCGCATTATAATAAATAAAAGCTATATAATTACCAGTTGTAATTTCACCATTAACTGTTAAATATACGCCATAAGCCATAATAGCGATAATTTGACCATGCGAGAAAATATCACCTGTAGACCAGAATAAAGATAAATAATGCATTAGCTTTATCCAAAGATTAGTATATTCACGATTTTGTTTTTCAAATCTTTCTCTTTCATAAGCTTCTCTACCAAAAGCTCTTACTACTCTTACGCCTGTTAGATTCTCTTGGGCAATAGAAGATAAGATACCTTCTTGAGTATCAGCTTTTTCAAATTGCGAACCTATCTTTTCATGGAAGAAATAACTATAACCAATCACAATTGGAAAGAATAAAGCTGAAAGAATAGTTAGTTTAACATTAATCTGTAACATGAATATTATTGCTAAGATGATTAAAACTATTACTCTAAATAATGATGTTAATTGCTCAGATAAGAACATCTTTATTTGATCAACATCACTTGTGCATCTTTGAATAATATCACCAGTATGATTTTCCCCATGCCACTTAAAAGGTAGATGTAATATTTGATCAAATAATTCATCACGCATTGTCTTAACTAAAGTCTCAGCACCTTTGACATTATTTAATCTAAATAAGAAACGAGCTATCGCACTAAATAAAGCGACTATTATTATCATAATGGCCAAGACCCATATATTAGCTTTTAGATAATTAATCCCACCCAATTTATCTACAAGATTATTAAAAATATTAGGCATCGATGAAGGATCAGTTCCAATAATAGTATCAACTGTATATCCAATTATCTTTGGATTAATTAAATCTAATAAAGAAACAAGCATCGCAAAAAATATCGCTAAGATAAAATATCTTTTCGACCCTCTTAAAAAATGAATAATTAAGCTAGTATTTGTTGGGAATTTTTCGCTTTTCATATGACCTCAAAACGTAATTAATTGTAGCATATCTATCCATCTTCTCTATATTAATGTGATAAACTTTATAAAAAGAAAGAGGACTACATATGTATAAAACAGAAAATTTTAAAGCTGATACATTCACCCCTGCTCATTTTGAGTCAGAACATGAAATCAAACTAAATGGAAAGACTATTCCATATACAACTATTAGTGAAGATAATGTCTTCTATAATAGTGAAGGTAAACCTATTGCTTCTATCTTTTCTTATTCTTATATAAGAAGTGATATTGAAGATTATAGTAATCGTCCTGTATGTTTTGCGTATAATGGTGGACCAGGTAGTTCATCAATGTATGTTCATGCGGGTTTCTTAGGAACTAGAAGAATTACCTATGGTGCCCCAGATAGACCTACATCATTTGGCCCTTATGAAGTAATTGATAATCCTGATTGTTTATTAGATATCGCTGATCTAGTTTTAGTTGATCCAGTTGGAACAGGTTATGGTGTTTTATTAGATGAAGAAGAAGGTAAGAATTTCTTAGGTATAGAAGAAGATGCTGAAGCTTTATTATCTTTTATTGAAACATGGTTAAGAAAATATAATCGTATGCTTAGTCCTAAATATTTAATTGGTGAGAGTTATGGCTGTACAAGATCAGCTATAGCTGCAGGAATTGCTGCAACTGGCGGTAAGGATAGAGCTTATGCGGTGGCTTTTGATGGTATTGTGATGATTGGTAATACTGTTACCGTCGGTAAATATTTTGGTGAGAATTTACATGTTAATGATGCTATCCTAGGCTTCCCTACATATGCAGCTGTCAATTATTTCCATAATAAGCCTAAGACTAAAGATTCATTAGATACTTTTGTGAAGAAGGCTAAAGCTTTTGCGGATAAAGATTATTTATTAGCCCTATATAAAGGTGAATCTTTATCTAAAGAAGAAAGAAAGAATATCATTGAAAAAGTGACTTATTATACAGGAGTATCCAAAGAATATTTAGAAAAGAATGGTTTAGAAATAAATGATAATACCTATCGTCAAGAAGTTCTTAAGAAAAAAGGTAAAGCAGTTTCTAGATATGATGGTCGTATGACTAGACCATTATTAGAGCCAGAAGTAATTGAAGTTGAAAAAGGTTTATGGGATGATGCTACTGCTGATCAATATGATCCATATTTCTATGCAGCCTTAACTGGTGATATTCTTCCATATCTTGGCGTTAAACTTGATCGTAATTATGTCAATATGACAATGTATTATAAGACATGGAATAAAACAGAAACGATGGGTAATACTGGTGAACAATTAAGAAATGCAATGACAAGAAGACCTGGCATGCGTGTCTTATTTGCGAATGGTTATTATGATTTATGTACTGAAACAGGTTATATTTATCATACCTTAGATCATGCCAGCTTACCTAAAGATAGAATTACATTAAAACTATATGAATCAGGACATATGATTTATATTGGCGAAAAAAATATTAAGAAGTTAACTACTGATATTAGAAATTTCTTAAATAATAAATAATTAAACTATGATACTACCGCCAATGAATTCTCTAATAATTGAATTATTGGCAATGATATCATCTTCTTCAATACTCACAAAGAAATCCAAGAATTTATTCATTCTTTGTGCCTCCGGATATTCTGCTTCATCTCTTCCTATTTCTTCTAGTAATGGCTTCGCATATTTCTTTAAAACAGCTAATTCATATATACATTGACTATTGAAGAAAACATCAGCTTCAGAATTATATGGGAAGATATTAATTTCTTCCCCTTTTCTTACGCTTGGCCAATCTTTAATTGTTTGACGTGCGTCTCTTCCTCTTGTGCGATAATCTCTAACTAATCTTCTTAACATACGCGCATCGGTTGTAGGAATACGATGATGCATATCAATATTGATTTGTGTTAAGGGGCTAATATAAATCTTAAATTTTTCATCATCATTAATACCTATAGTTAATTTAGGATTAAGCCCATGAATACCTTCAATGACGATAGGTTGTGTATGATCAATGCTAGTAATACGCTTACCAAACATTTTTCTTCCTTCAAGGAAATCAAATTCTGGTATATCAACTTTCTTCCCTGCTAATAAGTCATTCATTTGTGAAGTAAATAAATCAACATCAACTGCGCTTAAAGATTCAAAATCCATTTCACCATGTTCATCTCGAGGCATATCTTCACGATTAATAAAATAATCATCAGTTCCTAGATATAAAGGATTCAATCCTGTTACTCTTAATTGAATAATTAATCTTTTCGCAAATGTTGTCTTACCAGAAGAAGATGGACCCGCAATTAGAATAATACGCTTACCAGCTTCTTTTATTTCTTCAGCTATTTCCGCAATCTTTTTTTCATGTAAAGCTTCTGATAACATAACTAAATCTTTTGCGTCATCATTCAATATACGCTCATTTAATTCGCCAATTGTATTAACACCCATTAAATGTTCCCAGTGTGTCTCTTCACTAAAAGCTTCATATAACTTTTTCTGTTCAGCATATTCAGGAACGACATCTACATTACTTGGATGTGGGAATCTTAATAACATACCATTACGATAGCGCCTTACTTCAAATAATTTTAAATAGCGACAAGAAGGAACAGTATGAACATAGAAAAGACTAGAAGTATCATCTAAAGTAGCTAAAAAGGCATGATTTAGATCTTTGGCAGTAGAGAATAATTTATATTCATCAGGATTCTCTTTTTTCTCTAAATATTCTAATGCATCTTCTCTTTCGATTCTTTCTTCTTTAATCTTTTCATCTCTCTTTACTAATTCTTCCATACGCTTTTGAATGCTTTCAGCTATCTCGTCGCTCAAACCATTTGTATGTATTTTTGTAAAGACACCTTTAGATAAAGAATTTGCGATAGTCGTTTTAACTTCAGGCCCTAAAATATCAGAAATAGCTTTTAAATATAGTAAAGTAAGTGATGCTTGATAAGCCATATTACCATAAGGATTAGTCATATCTTTTAATTCAACATGGCAATCATCATCAATTACTTCATCTAAACGCGCATCACGATTATTTAGTCTACAAGATACAACTTGATGTTCTATTTCATCTTTAAATTCTTCGATTAGATCTTCAGCTGTTATTATTCCTTTATATTCTTTTAATTTAGTTTCACCATTCGGTAATACAATTTCTACTTTCATATAAATACCTCTTCATTCAGTTTTTTTATTTTTTCAAATTCTTCAATACTAATATGACAATAACCATCTTGGTTTTTATCTAAATACTTTTGATGATATTCTTCAGCATCATAGAAATTAACCAAAGGTTCTAATTCGACATAAAATTTTTTATATTCTTTTCTTTTTTTATTAAATATTTCTTCTAATACTTCTTTATCTTCTTTTTGAAGATAATAAATACCAGTTTGGTACTGTGAACCAACATCATTTCCTTGTCTATTTTTTACAGTTGGATCAATACAGAGAAAATAAGCTTTTAAAAGTCTGCCTAAAGGTAATATATCAGCATCATATATTACTTCAACAGCTTCTTTAAAGCCTGTCATATCACTACAAACCATTTCATAATTAGGGGCTAATGTTTTCCCGTTGGCATAACCTACTTTAGTTGAAATAATGCCATCAAGATAAGATAAAGCTTTTTCTAGTCCCCAAAAACATCCCCCTGCTAAATATAATACTTTCTTTTTCATTTTATTATCCTTGTAAAACAGTAGTATTATTATACATCCAAGCATATAATAGTTGAAAGTGGAGGCTTAAATATGAAAAGAATAGCTACTATGCAAGATATATCCTGTATTGGAAAATGTTCATTAACAGTTGCCCTACCTATCATTTCAAGTATGGGTATTGAAACCTCAGTAATACCAACAGCTGTACTAAGTACTCATACAATGTTTAAAGATTTTACCTTTCATGATTTAACTAATGAAATTGAGCCTATTTTTAATCATTGGAAAAAAGAAGGCTTTGGGTTTGATGCTTTATATACAGGTTATTTAGGATCTTTTGAACAATTAGATTTAGCTAAAGAATTCTTTAATAGCTTTGGTAAGAATACATTGAAGCTAGTTGATCCTTGTATGGCTGATAATGGTAAATTATATCCTGGCTTTACAAGAGAATTCGCCAGAGCGATGAAAGATGTTTGTGCTGTAGCAGATATCATATGCCCTAATCTTACAGAAGCATCCTTCATTCTAGATATTCCTTATACAACTGATTATGATGAAGCTTATGTTAAAGATATCTTGCAACAATTAACTGCTTTAGGTTGTAATAAAGCTGTCTTGACAGGTATCTCTTTAGAAGAAGGAATGTTAGGAGCTTATGCATATGATAAAGAAAATGATAAATATTATTATTACCAAAATGAAGAAGAGCCAAAGCATTTCCATGGTACAGGAGATATCTGGGCTAGCACTCTATGCGGCTCACTTACTAGAGGTAAATCGTTTGAAGAAGCAATTAAGGTAGCCTGTGATTATGTGAAAGAATGCATTCGTTTAACATTACTTGAAGAGAATCATAATGAATATGGAGTAAATTTTGAGGAAGCTATTCCATATCTTCTAAATAATTTATAAATATCTTTATTAAATATTCAATATATAAAAGATGGACTCACTTGAATCCATCTTTTCCTTTTAATGCTTTATTATTTACCAAAGCGCGCCATTAATTTAGCCATCGCTTCATCCATCGTTACTTCTTTCTTTTCCTTTTTAGTATGTTTCTTAGATTTATGATATTTATATGCTGCATCACGTTCGCTTAATTCTTGAGGAGATAATAAGCTTAAAGATACTCTACCTCTCTCTTCATCTATATCATGAACCCATACATCCACAATATCATTCACGCTTACTACATCATTAGGATTAATATTTCTTTGTTTAGACATACGTGATACATGGACTAAACCATCTTCATGTAAACCAATATCAACGAAAGCTCCAAAATCTACCACATTTCTAACTGTTCCACTTAATTTATCCCCTATTGATAAATCACTTATTTCTAAAACATCACTCTTTAATAATGCTCCTTCAAATTGATCACGATAATCTCTTAATGGCTGCCTTATTGCATCTTCAATATCTTTTAAAGTATATTCATCAACACCTAATCCTTTTATTTTATCTTCCGCAAATTCAATACTCTCTTCACCTAATTCTGTAATATTGCATATCTTCATAATCTCTTTAGCTATTTCATAACTTTCAGGGTGAATTGAAGTTTTATCTAAAGGTTCATCACCATCAATTATTCTTAAGAAGCCAGCGCACTGAGTATAAGCTTTTGGACCTAATTTCTTTACTTCTAATAATTGTTTACGATTTGTGAATTTACCATTCTCATTACGATAATTAATAATCTCTTTAGCTGTAGCACTATTTAAGCCTGAAATATGTGTTAATAATTCTTGGCTTGCTGTATTGAGGTCAGCTCCCGTTCTATTAACACATTTCATAATAGCTTCATCTAATCTTTCATTTAATGCTTTAGGTGGTAAATCATGTTGGTATTGGCCTACCCCAATTGATTTAGGATCTATCTTGATTAATTCAGCTAAAGGATCTAATAGTCTTCTTCCAATTGATACAGCTGATCTTTCTTCGACTGCCATATCAGGGAATTCTTCACGTGCTGCTTCTTGCGCAGACCAAACAGATGCACCAGCTTCAGAAACTATTGCATAATTAACATCTAAATTCTCTTCTTGAATTAATTCGGCTATTAATTTTTCGCTTTCTCTTGAAGCTGTCCCATTACCAATCGCAATTATTTCGACATGATAATCTTTAATTAATTTAGATAATACTTTCTTAGATGGTTCAACATCACTACCTTCTTTTTTAAAAGGATATATTTTTGTAACTGTTAACATCTTCCCTGTTTCATCAACTACTGCTAATTTACAGCCATTATAATAACCAGGATCAAAACCAAGAACGATTCTTCCTTTTAATGGTGGTTGTAGTAATAACTTTTCTAAATTAGTAGAGAAGATTTCGATTGATTTCATTTGTGCTCTTTCACTTAAATCACTTCTTATTTCTCTTTCGATAGATGGGAATAATAATCTTGTTGTACCATCATCACTTGCTTCTCTTATTTCATTAGCTACTATTGTTGAATTATCTTTCACAATATTCTTATATGCTTCATTTTGAAGATGCTCAACATCATAACTAAAGCTCACGGCTATAACTTTCTCTTTTTCAGCGCGATCAATCGCCATGATTCTATGATCTGCTAAGGTCTTAATCTTTTCAGAATAATCATAATAATTCTGATAAACCTTCTTTTCATCCTTTGCGTCTTTCTTAATCTTTGTAACTATAACGCCTGTATCATTGATATAATCTTTAAAAGCCCATCTTTGTTTCGCATTATCGCTTACTACTTCCGCAATAATATCTTTAGCTCCTTGAATAGCGCTTGCGACATCTACTACTTCTTCATTTAAATATTTATTAGCTTCTTCTTCTAAATTACCTTCTTTTGGTAAAGCTAACATCCAATTCGCTAATGGTTCTAAACCATTCTTAATAGCCACACCAGCTCTAGTTTTCTTTTTCTGTGCATATGGTTTATATATGTCATCAACTTGCGATAGCTTTGTGCATTTTTCAACATCAGCTCTTATTTCCTCAGTCAATTTACCCTGCTCTTCAATAAGACGTAAAACATCTTCTTTTCTTTCTTTTAATTTATTTTGATAATCATATTGTTTTTGGATGTAGATAATTTGTTCTTCATCTAGATTCTTTGTCATATCTTTACGATAGCGGGCAATAAAAGGAACTGTATTACCTTCTTCTAATAAAGTTAAAGTATTTTCTACTTGCCCCTTTTCTATTTTCAATTCTTCCGCAATTCGTATAATTATTTCTTCATTCATAATAATTCTCCTAACTTATAGCCTTGTACTATTATACATTTTTTAATAATTATAAAAAGCTTAAAATAGACAGTTCTGATATAATTATGATATCATTATGATATCAAATAGGAGGGTATACTTATGAAAGAAGTAATACTTAATGGACGCAAGAATGGTATGGCTGTACTCTTAGGAGTCATCTTACTATATGTACTTGCGGTAATCGGCTTTTTCAAAGGAGCTACAGCACATAACATATTCATAGTTATTATATGTGGCTTAGTTATAGCTTTTGCGTGGATTCTTTTATTAGGTTTAAAAGTTTTAAAACCACAAGAAGCTCTTGTCTTAACTTTATTTGGTAAATATACAGGAACACTTAAAGGTGAAGGCTTTTATTTTGTGAATCCATTTTCTTCATCTATCAATCCTGCTGCTAGAACAAAATTATCGCAAAGTGGTGATGTTAAAAGTAATAATTCCCCTATTGCGGTATTAACTGGTGATTCATCACAAATGAATGTTGATTTACCTTCTTCTAAAAAATTATCACTTAAAGTCATGACCCTTAATAATGCTAGACAGAAAATAAATGATGTTCTAGGTAATCCTGTAGAAATCGGTATTGCAGTAACTTGGCGAATTGTTGATACTGCTAAAGCTGTCTTCAATGTTGATAATTATAAAGAATACTTATCACTAATGTGTGATACAGCATTAAGAGATATTGTTAGATTATATCCATATGATGTAGCACCAAATGTAGATACTACTGGTGATGGTCATGCGGATGATGGTAGTTTAAGAGGCTCATCAACTATCGTTGCTGATCGTATTAAAGAACAAATTCAAAAAAACGTAGAGAATGCAGGTATAGAAATTATTGATGCAAGAATAACTTATCTTGCCTATGCTCCAGAAATCGCAGCTGTTATGCTACAAAGACAACAAGCTAGCGCTATTATTGATGCTAGAAAAATGATTGTCGATGGCGCTGTTGGCATGGTGGAAATGGCCTTAGATAGATTACAAGAAAATGATACTGTTCATCTTGATGAAGAAAGAAAAGCAGCTATGGTAAGTAATCTATTAGTTGTATTATGTGGCAACCACGATGCACAACCGGTTGTGAATAGCGGTTCAATCTATTAATGAGAGAAAAGAAAAAACAAATCCCGTTAAGATTGAACAGCGAATTATATGCCGATTTAATGAATTGGGCAGGTAATGAGTTCCGTTCAGTTAACGGGCAAATTGAATACCTGTTAAATGAATGCGTTAAAGAACATAAAAAAAGTGGTAAAACAATACCTACCAGCATAAAAAAGAAGGAGGACTAAATAATGCCTGGATTTATTAAAACATTTTTAACAATCATACTAATTATTATTATCTTTGCAGCGCTAGTATCTTGCGCAAGCATTGTTCCTCAAGAAAACGCTTATGTAATTGAGCGTTTCGGTAAATATCGCACCACTTGGGATGCCGGTTTGCATTTTAAAATACCTTTCATCGATCGCATCACAAGAAAAGTATTACTCAAGGAGCAAGTAGCAGACTTTGCCCCACAACCAGTTATCACCAAAGATAATGTAACCATGCAAATAGACTCTGTTGTATATTTCAAAGTTATGAATTCTCATGATTATACATATGGCGTTGAGAATCCTATTATGGCCATGGAAAATTTAACAGCTACTACGCTTCGTAATATTATTGGTGATTTGACCTTAGATGAAACATTAACTTCAAGAGAAACAATTAACTCCCAGATGTTACAAATAATTGATGAAGCTACTGATGCTTGGGGTATTAGAGTTAATAGAGTCGAATTAAAGAATATTCAACCACCAGCTGCAATAAGAGAAGCAATGGAAAAACAAATGAAAGCAGAACGTGAAAAAAGAGCTGCTATCTTAACTGCTGAAGGTGAAAAACAATCAATGATCTTAACTGCTGAAGGTAGAAAAGAAAGTGCTGTATTAGAAGCTGAAGCTCAAAAACAAGCTACCATCTTAGCTGCCGAAGCTCAAAAAGAAAAAGAAATAAGAGAAGCTGAAGGTAAAGCAGAAGCTATTAGACAAGTTCATGAAGCTACTTCCGTTGGTTTAAAAGCTATTAAAGAAGCTGGCGCAGATGAAGCTGTTATAAAACTAAAGAGCTTAGAAGCTTTTGAAGCAGCAGCCCAAGGTCAAGCAACAAAGATTATTATTCCATCTGAAATCCAAGGAATCGCTGGACTAGCCAAGGGTGTAATAGAGAGTTCTAAAGAATAATGCCTAGTGGATTATTAATATTCGTTATTATCATAGTGATCTCTTCCTTCTTTTCAGCTTTTGGCAAAAAGACACGTGTAAATATGCCCGCTAAACAAAATAATCCTGTTGAAGAAGCGAAGCCAGTTCATATTGATAATATCAATGGTTCTAGAGGACCTTCCGTTCAGCATGAAACACCCGAAGCTGGCTATGTTGTATTAAATGGCGTAAAAAGGAAATTAGAAGATTGTAAATATCTATAGAAAAGAGGTGAATCATTCACCTCTTTGTTTCTTTAGAATAAGCCTTGGGCTAACATGGCTTCAGCGACTTTTTCAAAGCCGGCAATATTGGCTCCTTTAATCAAATCATAGCCTAGTCCATATTTCTCACTTGCTTGCATAGAAGCATCATGAATAGCTTTCATTATTTCTTTTAATTTATTATCAACTTCTTCACTAGACCATGTTAATCTTTCTGAATTCTGTGACATCTCTAAAGCTGATACTGCCACACCTCCTGCATTTACTGCTTTAGCAGGACCAATGATGATACCTTTTTCTTGCATATAATTTAGAGCATCATTTGTAGCAGGCATATTAGCTCCTTCAAAATAATATTTAGCTCCAGATTCTACAATTAGTTTAGCCTCTTCCATATCAATTTCATTTTGGGTTGCGCAAGGAATATATATATCTGCTTTAACTTCATATGGGTTTTTGCCTTCAAAGAATTCGCAACCAAATTTTTCAGCATACATTTTTACATTCGCATTTTGAGAAGCTCTCATTTCTAATAAATAATTAATCTTCTCTTCGGTATTAATGCCATCTGGATCATATACATAACCATTATGGCCAGATATAGTTAATACTTTACC
Organism: uncultured Erysipelotrichaceae bacterium; assembly: GCA_902784015.1. Lineage (GTDB taxonomy): Bacteria > Bacillota_I > Bacilli_A > Erysipelotrichales > Erysipelotrichaceae > Bulleidia. The sequence continues at coordinate 14,228 of CACZTC010000144.1, forward strand.
ACCTAATTCAGTAATCTTCTTAGTCGTACCCCAAGTAACATTACCATAGCCAGATAAAACAAAAGTTTTCCCTTTAATTTCATCCCCAAAATGTTTTAAAACTTCTGAAGCATAATAGATTACACCATAACCTGTAGCTTCTGGCCTAATTAAAGAACCACCAAAT
>CACZTC010000145.1 GCA_902784015.1 uncultured Erysipelotrichaceae bacterium
ATGATTTATATTTATTAATTAAAAGAATTCTTAATGAAACAGATATATCAAGAATTAGAATATCATCGATAGAAATTACAGAAATTACAGATGAATTAATTTCTTTATTTAAAAATGAAGATAGATTAGCAAAGCATTTTCATATTCCTCTTCAATCAGGCTCAAATACTGTTTTAAAGAGAATGTTAAGACCATATTCTACAGAATATTACTATGATATAATTACGAAGATTCGCCAAGAAATAGATAATGTGGCGATATCTTGTGATATTATTGTAGGCTTTCCTGGTGAAAGTGATGAAGAATTTCTTGAAACATATGATTTTTTAAAGAAATGTGAATTCTCTTTCTTACATGTCTTCCCTTATTCCTTAAGAAAAGGTACTAAAGCCGAAGAGATGGATAATCATATTCCATCTAATATTAAGAAAGATAGAGCTAGGACATGCAATAATCTATCTAAAGATTTGGCTTATGAATATATGCAAAAAAATATTTCTAATGAAGAAATAGTTATATGCGAAAGTAATGATGGTAAATATACAAGAGGTTATACATCAAATTATATTCCTGTATTAATTGAGGGAGTATATCCTCATCAAAGTATTATTAAAGTTAAATTATTAAATATTAAAAACAATATGATGTATGCAAAGAAGGTGGAAGAATGAAACTTAATGAATTATTTGAAGGATTACCAGAAATAGAGATTAAACATCTTTTCTCAGATAGTAGGAAAAAAAGAGATGATGCTATATTCTTTTGTGTAAAAGGAATGATGTTTGATGGGCATAAATTTGTGGATCAAGCTATTGAAAATGGTGCTATCGTAATAGTCCATAGTGATGATTTAAATAATCAAAGAGATGACATCATTTATATCAAAGTTAAGGATGTATTAGAAGTATTTAATCGTGTAGCTGATAAGTTTTATGGAGAACCTAGTCATAAAATGCGTATCTTTGGTGTTACTGGTACTAATGGTAAATCATCAACAGCTTCAATTATTAAAGATTTATATAATGAATTTTATGAATGTGGCTATATAGGAACTATTGATATTGAATATGGCAATGTTAAATTACCTGCTTTGCTTACTACACCTGATATAGATGATTTACATGGCATTTTAAAAGATATGTTAGATGCTGGAATGAAAGGGTGCGCTCTAGAGGCTTCATCAATGGGTATTGAACAAAGAAGGATAGATAGTGTTAATTTTGATATAGCAATATTTACTAATTTAACGCATGATCATTTAGATTATCATGGAACGATGCAGAATTATTTCCAAGCTAAAAAGAGATTTTTTGATATCTTAGATGAAAATGCTGTAGCTATAACTAATATTGATGATGAATATGGCGAAAAGATTGTTAAAGATACAAAGGCTAAAATAGTTACATATGGCATAGATAATGATGCTGATTATCATATAAGTAGTTATCAATTATTAAAAAATAAAACTAAGTTCACTTTAGAATTTGGTTCTCATTCTTATGATTTAGAAACAAATCTTGTAGCTCGATTTAATTTATATAATTTATTAGCTGCTTTAGTTGCTTTAATTGAATCTGGTTTAAGTATTGAAGAGATTGAACCACATCTAACAAATATCCATCAAATATCAGGAAGAATTGATAGAATAGATGATGGTCAACCATTCAATATAATTGTTGATTATGCTCATACTCCTGATGGTATTGAACAATTATGCCAATTTGCAGCAGCTATAACACCGAAAGATAAAAGAATTATTGTAGTAACTGGTTCTGCAGGTAAAAGAGATGCATTAAAAAGACCAATTATGGGTAGTGTCTTAGATAAATATTGTGATATGTTAGTTTTAACATCTGAAGATTCTAGAGATGAAGATCCATATAAAATAGCTGAAGATATTGCCTCAGGAATAGAAAAGACTAATTATATAATTATTAATGATAGATATGATGCAATAAGACAAGCTATTGATTTAGCAGAACCTAATGATCTGATTATGGTATTAGGTAAGGGGGACGAAAGATATATGGATATGGAATATGGTAAGGAAGAATGGATGGGAGATATTAATGCTTGCCATGATATATTAAAGAAATATTATTTTACGGAGGAGTAATTATGAAAGATAGTAAATATATAGATCATACATTATTAAAAGCAGATGCTAAGAAAGAAGATATTATTAAGCTTTGCGATGAAGCAAAAGAATATGATTTCTTTTCTGTATGTATTAATCCATGTTGGATTGATGTTGCGAAAAATGAATTAGAAGGAAGCGATGTTAAAACTTGTGTTGTTATTGGTTTTCCTCTTGGTGCCATGAGTAAAGAAGCTAAAGTATTAGAAGCAAAAGATGCAATTGAAAAAGGCGTGGATGAAGTGGATATGGTACTAAATATTGGCAAATTAAAAGATAACGATGATGAATATGTTGTAAGTGAAATAGCTTCAATAAAAGAAGTTTGTGGAGCTAAAGTATTAAAAGTTATAATTGAAACATGTCTACTAAATGAAGAAGAGAAAGTTAGAGCATGCTTATTAGCTAAAAAAGCAGGAGCAGATTTTGTGAAAACTAGTACTGGCTTTTCAACGGGCGGCGCTACGGTTGAAGATGTTAAATTAATGAAAGATACAGTAGGCGATGATATGAAAGTTAAAGCTTCTGGAGGAGTGCGCTCTAAAGAAGACTTTAAGAATATGATTGAAGCTGGGGCAGATAGAATTGGTACAAGTAGAGGGAAGGATTTAGTTTAAGTAATTATATGGTTAAATTTAAGTCTGTTATTGGTATAGCATGTATATTTATCTTTAGTTTATTAGCTTTATGGTTATATAGATTTACTAAAGGAATATATGATGGTACATCATTAGCTAAATATCCAGAATATTCAATTCATGCATACTTTTTTGGTTGGATTGGTTATGCTTTAGCTATTGTATGTGCTCTTATTGCTTTATATTTTTTCTATTATGCTTTATCAACTTTATTAGCAATAATGAAGAATTCAAAGTATTAATTGCAATTAATACTATTATTTGATAATATAAGTACTGCGCGAAAGAAAGGGGGTGCCGAACATGCCAAGAGTAACAGTTAAAGAGGGTGAAAATCTTGATGATGCTTTACGTCGATTCAAAAGACAAGTATCTCGAAGCGGGACCCTTGCTGAAGCACGTAAAAGAGAATATTATGTTAAGCCTGGTGTAAAAAGAAAGCTTAAAAGTGAAGCTGCACGTAAGGCTAGAAGAAGAGCAAAATAAGAGTTCAAATGAACTCTTTTTATTTAAATAGACATAGTTAAATGCTATGATAGATATAGATTAAGGTATATAAATTGAGCAATATAAAAGAAATAAAATTAGAGAATTTAAGTGATGAGGAAATTAAACAACTCATTGGTACTTCAGATAATAATATAAATGCATTAAAGAAATATTTAGATATTGATATATCATTTCGCAATAATTCTTTTTTTATTAATAATTGTGATGATGATACTTTTAATATGTTAAAAAATATTATTGATAAATTATGTGATAAAGTGCGTGTTGGTGAAATTAATGAACAAAATGTCATATATATTGCACGTCAAATACAAAAAGGAGAAAACATGGATATAAATAAACTATCTGAAAAAGTCGTTGGTAGAACATTAGCTGGCAAAGCGATTTGTCCTAAAACAGAGGGGCAATATAATTTGGTTGATGCTATGAATAAAAATACTATCGTATTTGCGGTAGGACCTGCTGGAACTGGTAAAACATTTTTAGCAGTTATTTATGCAGTAAATGCCTTAAAAAAAGGTGATATAAAA
>CACZTC010000146.1 GCA_902784015.1 uncultured Erysipelotrichaceae bacterium
GAGGGTAATTTTAATAGCTAGAAGTAAAGAAGCCCTTAATAAAGATAGTCTCCCTTTAGATCTAGAACCAATTGCGATGATTATCATATCTGATATCTTAAGAAGTAATGTAGTTGAAATATTAAATTATTTTAAAAAACAAGATGTCGCTTTAAAAGTTATTTCTGGAGATGATCCTAAAACAGTTTCTTCTCTAGCTTTGCAAGCGGGAATAGATGGGGCTGAGTATTATGTAGATATGTCTAAGACTAAAGAAAGCTATGAATATCTAGTAAAGAATTTTAATGTCTTTGGTCGTGTTTTACCTGACCAAAAGAAAGAATTAGTAATTGCTTTACAAAAATTAGGTAATACAGTAGCGATGACGGGGGATGGCGTTAATGATGTGCCTGCGCTTAAGATGGCTGATGTAAGTGTAGCGATGGGAGATGGCTCTAGCGCTACTAAAGATAGCGCTAATATTATTCTTCTCGCCAATGATTTTGCGGAAATGCCTAAAATTGTTGATGAAGGAAGAAGAGTTATCAATAATATTTCTAGAGCGAGCTCGATGTATTTAGTTAAAACTATATTCTCGGTTTTATTATCTATTTATGTTGTTCTTCTTAAACAAGAATATCCATTCTTGCCTATTCATTTATCATTAATTAGTGCCCTTGGCGTAGGTATACCAACATTTATTCTACAAATGGAACCTAGCTTTGAAAGAGTTAAAGGTAATTTCTTTAGAAGAGCTTTTGCGAATGCCTTTCCAACTGCTTTAACTGTCTTTTTAACTGCTTTAATATGTTTAGCTTTAAGACATATCTTTTCCATTCCATTACCTAGATATTATGGAATCTTTGTAGTATTAACAGCTTTTATGTATATCTTTACTTTATTTAGAGTTTATTATCCCCCAACTACTTTAAGAAAATTAGTCATGCTTAGTATGAGCTTATTATTTGTATTAATTATCATTTTCTTCCCGCATATGTTTGAATTAGCTTTTATGAGAAATGATCTTATTATTATCATTATTGGTATTGTGATATTACCTTTTATCATTTCGGCTGTCGCTAAATCTCAAGAATATTTAATTAAAAAATTTACATCATGAGTTTAAACTATCAATATATTCATCAAAAATTATTAGAAATAATGGAAAAGGAAAATAATGAAAAGATATATTTATTCCTTGATTTTGATGGTGTCATAAATATATATATTGATTTTGATGAGATGAGTGATGATTTAGATCATTTAGCTGATAATGAGTGTATCGCAAGAATCAATAAATTATGTTTAGAATATGATTTAGATGTTGTCTTATCTACTTCATGGCGCTTTGCGGGCTTAGATTATTGTCACCAATATTTATTAGAAAATGGTTTTAGTGAAAAAATTAAAGTAGTAGGAATAACCCAAATAGATTATTTAATGCCACGCGAAGAAGAGATAATCTATTATCTTTTAGAACATGATGATTTTAAAGGTTTTATTATCTTAGATGATATTTATATGGAAAATCTTAATTATTATTTAGTTTATACAAATGAAAATGAAGGCTTTAGTGAAGATAAATATTTAGAGGCTGTAAGATTATTGAATAGTTTTTTAGAATAAGCTATTATTTCATACATATGCGGATGTGGCGGAATTGGCAGACGCGTTAGCTTCAGGCGCTAATGTCTTGTACGTGCAGGTTCAAGTCCTGTCATCCGCATTTTCATTTATTAATCTATTGACTATAATTAATATTAATTATGAAAAAGATAAGAAAGAATATCTTATTATTTGTGAATATGAATAGTGGTATCGGGGCTGGTAAGAAAGATCTAGGCGATATCATTGAAGCTTTTAATGCGGATAATTATGAAGTAACTGTATATACTATCTCAAATAATAAACAATTTGATATGGATGAAATCATCAAACATAGAGCTAATGATTTTGATGTTATTGTTTGTTATGGGGGAGATGGAACATTAAATTATTTAGTTAATGCATTAGTTAAAAATGATATTGATAAACCTATTGGTTATATATCAGGCGGCTCTACTAATGATTTTGCGCGTAATTTTGATAATGCGAAAACAATCAAAGATAAATGTAAAATTATCGCTAATGGGAAATTATTCAATTATGATATTGGTTATTTTAATAATAAAACTTATTTTAATTATGTAGCTGCTTTTGGAGCTTTCACTAAAACTAGTTATATAACTAGTAGCGAAGCTAAAAAGGTATTGGGCTATGGGGCCTATGCATTAAGTGCTTTAGCTACTATTCCAGAGAGCTTTAGTTATCGCTTAAATATGAAAATAAAACATGATAACGGGGAAGAAGAAGGTACTTATATTTATGGCTGTGTATCTAATTCTTTATCAGTAGGCGGAATGAAATTTTCATTTTATAAGAATTCATCTTTAGATGATGGTCAATTTGAAGTTTTATTAGTTAAATCTCCAGATAATGTAGGTGATGTTGTAAATATCCTAAATGATTTATCATCGGGTAAAGTAAATGATGAATATGTACATTCTTTTAAAACCTCTAAATTAGATATTGTGGCTGATGAAAAGATTATGTGGACTTTGGACGGGGAATATGGGGGCGAATATAAAAAAACTAATATCGCGATAGTCCCTAAAAGAGTAAAAATATTTGTGAAATAATTAAAAAATACATTTATATGTTTTTTTTTGGAACTTTTGATTTTCTCATCAATATATTTATGAAAGGAGAAAGTGATTTGAGAGAATCAAAACAATAATATGAAATTAATAAAGATAATTAGAAAGCTGTTTTTAGTATGCTTATTAATCATAATGACATTATTTAATGATTCATTATGTCAGCTTAATGCAGCAATATGTACATTGAGTGAGTGGGGCTATGGCTTAGCTATTAAAAATCCTGCTTATAGTACTCCTGGCTTAAATGGATATTTTATTAGTAAAGGTACTATCATGAGCAATAATATACCTGCTTATTGTATAGAGCCTTTAGCTTTAGTGGAATTTAATCATGATATATATGAGACAGGTAGTATTAATGATTATGCCAAATTAAGCACAGAAGTTAAAAAGAAAATAACTGAATATTCTTATTTTGGTTATGGTTATGGAAATAGGAAAGATCCTATTTACTATATGGCAACGCAGATATTAATCCATGGGGCAATTAATCCTGTTTACTTAAATTTTGAAAAAGTTGAAAGAGGCAGTATGAATGGATATATTATTACGCCTGAAGTCAATGTAACTGCGGATGTTAATAGAGCTATGCAAGAAATCGAAAATGATGTCAAAGCTTATGAAGCTGCTTTAAAAAATCCTTCTTTTGAGATGAGAAATATAAATAATGAGATAGTAAGTAGTGGGACTAATAATATTTCTTATAATGAAGCGCTAGTTGGCGAAACTTATACA
>CACZTC010000147.1 GCA_902784015.1 uncultured Erysipelotrichaceae bacterium
ATTATGAATATCCAAGTAAATATTATTTATATAAATCTTATGCAATGACTAGTGGTATAAAAACTATTTTTAATGAAGATAATAATATATATTTCAATGCTAATGGTAATATAAATCAAGCTAAGACCATTTATTTTGATAAGAATAAAAAAATAATAATTGAATTAGGGCTAGGAGTATTAAAGTATGAGGAATAAAGGTTTCATACTTCCAGAAGCTTTATTATGTATATTTATTACATTTTTAATAATTACATTATTATTATCAGTTTATAAAACAGAAATTAATGAAAAAAGGCTAATCGAAAATGAAATCTTATTAATAGAAGAAAGTTTTCAAAGATGTTTAAAAAGTATAATCGTCGAAAACATAATAGAGGATCAACCTTAGTAGAATTTATATTAGTTTTATTTATTGCTTTAATATTTATTTCTATTACTGCTCAAGCTATAAAAGACATTGATAAGCATATTAAATATAAAGAAGAAATAAGTGATGAAATTAGTCTTCTACAATTAAAAAGAATCTTATTATTATCATATGAAATAGAAATCAATAATAATTCTCTAGAATATATTTATCAAAATAGAAAGTTTTATATTAGTGAAGTAAATAATAATTTGATAATACAACCAGGTACACAAATCATATTATTAAATGTTAATAATGTTTCATTTATAGAGGATGATAATGATATATATCTTCTTTATGAAAAAAAGGATAAAAAATATGAAAGACTATTGGGTAAAAAATGATGGTTTTATAAGTAATTATTTTTTATATATATTTTTATTAATACTAATTTGTTTAACTATTATTTTGAATAATAAAAATAATGAACTTAAAACAATAGCGAATATTAAAACATATAATAAGTATTTCGAACAAGAATATAAAGCTATATATTATTTAAAAGATATTATTTATAAAGATAAATTTGAGGGAGAAGAATTATTAAATAATAATGACTATATTATTGATAAAAAAGATAATCATATAAATATTGTCATTAATGAACCGTTATATGAAGAGATAAATGTATATGTAGATTGGGATAATAAAATAATTACTGATTATGAGGTTAATAGATATATTGAAGAAGCTTTTATTGATTAGTTAACTAAAGTTATGAGTTTATGGTAAAATATCATTTGGTCAAGAGAAAGAAGGTAATTTTATGGTAATAGTAAATGATTTAAAACCAGGAATGACTATTGAACACGAAGGTAATATATATTCTGTTTTAAATGTCGATCATAATAAAACAGCTATGCGTCAAATGATAGTTAAAGTAAAAGTTAAGAATATGAGATCTGGTGTAATAAATGAATTATCTTTTACTGGTGGAGATAAAATTGAACAAGCTCATATTGATAAGAAAGAAATGCAATATCTATATGATGATGGTGATAATTTAATCTTTATGGATAATTCTACATATGAACAAATTGAAATTCCTAAGGAAAGACTTACTTGGGAAATGCAATTTATGAAACCAAATGATAATGTAACATTATCTATGTTTAATACAGAAATTCTTGGTGTGTTATTACCTGATAAAGTAGAATTACAAATCACAGATTGTGAGCCTGCAGTGAAAGGGGATACTGCTACTTCAGCAACAAAGAATGCAGTACTAGAAACTGGTTTAGAAATTAAAGTACCATTATTCATTCAAAATGGTGAAATGGTATTAATTTCAACTGCAGATGGAAAATATTCAGGAAGAGCTTAAGAAATAATTAAAGAAATGTACTAGTAAGTACATTTTTTTAGATTATAATTATTTAGGAGTTTATAAAAGATGAGACCTACAAGATATCAAAGAAGAACTAATAGCCCAGCATTAAGTAAAGTAAGGGCAGTAGCTAATAGACATAGAAAATATTTTACTAAGAATATTCCTAGTTTTAATGATGCATTAGAATTAGATATTAATAATAATGAGTTAGTAGAGAATAATATTCTTGATGATAAATCAAATACAGATACACAAGCTAATAATAGTATTGCAGAAGGTAAAAGTTTTAATTTTGATTTTAATACTATTGTTGATAAAGCTAAAGAATTCAAAAAGAATAGGACAATTAATAAAAACTTATATTTAGATTCTTTGATAAAAGAACCAAAAGCTAATATGTTCAAAATGTTATTTCAAGCTGGTACTGCAGTTAAATCAGTAGCTAGTGTAGATAATATTACATTGAATAGTTTAGCTGTATTATTTATTAATATTATTAAATGGATTGCATTTGGTGCTGGTATAGCTTGTATTATTGGCAAATATGTTAATATAGCTCCATTTTCTATAGTTAGACTCAATTTTACATCTTTATCTAAAATAGCTGTATTTATTGGTTTATTTGCGATAATCTTTGAATATTTATCTTATTTATTAATATCTATTTATTGTGGCCTACAAATGAATTATGTAAAGATGCGCAAATTAGCTGAAATTAGTGCTAGAGGCTCTGTTTTACCAACAATACTATATATTATTTCTATATTATTAATGATTTATAAAGGTCTTGGAATTGGCGTTTTATTCTTTATTGCATCTTTATTTGTTGCTTTAATATTAAAGATATATGGATTAACACAAAATATTAAAATATCCGTAACAAGACAATTACCTATATATTTCTTATGCGTTATGTTATCTGTTTTCTGTTTTGTTAAAATATTACCTTATTTCTCAGAAGGACTATTGGATATTATTAAAAATATATTAAATATTTAATATTTAATGTATAATATATAAGATAAAACTCAGGGCAGGGTGTAATTCCCGACCGGCGGTAAACCCCGCGAGCTTGATAGAGGCTGAATTGGTGAAATTCCAATGGCGACAGTAAAGTCTGGATGGGAGAGATCTTATCTTTATATCTATTACCCGAGGTTTTTTATCATAAGCCTCTTTTTTTGAGGCAAGGAGAGGAAACTTATGGAAAACAAGAAAATTACTATTCAAAAAATTGCAAAAATCGCTATTTTAGGAGCTCTAGCATTTATTGTTATGTTACTAGAATTCCCATTACCATTTATTGCACCACCATTTTATAAATTAGATTTAAGTGAAGTTATTGTATTAATTGGTGGATTTGCTTTAGGGCCTATATCAGCAATGTGTATAGAAGCTTTAAAGAATATATTAAACATTATATTTACTGGTTCTTCTACTGCTTATGTAGGGGAATTAGCTAATTTTATAGTAGGTTCATGTTTTGTGGTACCTGCATCTTTGATCTATCATAAGAATAAGAAAAAGAATACTGCTATTTTAGGTATGATTATCGGTACTATATGCTTAGTATTAGCTGGAGCTTTAATGAATGGTTTTGTTCTTATACCTTTATATTCAAAATTATTTAATTTACCTATGGATGTAATATTAGGCATGGGACAAGCAATATTTCCTGCCATAAAGAATGTATTTACATTTGTTTTATATTGTGTATGTCCATTTAATCTAATTAAAGGTGTAGCAGTAAGTTTAATTACTTTATTATTGTATAAACGAGTTTCACCATTATTGCATAAATAAGTAATTATTAGTTTTTAGATTATTTTGCTATAATATATAAAGTTAAAATAACTGGAGATTTTTATTATGGGCGAATTATCAAGAATGAAAAAATATGAGGATTTAAGAAATCAACTACAAGAAGTAGAAGATAATATTTCTACTAAAGAATTATCTCGTTTTGAGAAAAGATTAAATGATTTAGATGCTAATAATTTTAGTATGTCTAATCAAGTTTTAAATGATACACATAGTGCTCAACATGCTAAAACAAGGATTGAAAATCTAGCGAAGAAATCAGTTCGACCAAGTTTAGAAAGCTATACAATTAATGATAATAGTTCCATTTATGATGAATATATTAATGAAGTTAAACAATATAATTTAGAACATGGTAATGCTGTTAGTTCTAATACAAATGTTAATGTATTAAATCAAATAAGGAATGAGATGTCTAAACAAAATACTTCTAAACCATATTTTAGTAATTATGATAGAAATGATAAGAATAATAATTATGTTGATAATTATGATACAAATGATTATGTTCCTATTAATACCGAACATAGTAATACTGAACAAATTCCTTTACCATCTTTAGAAAGTCCTTTCGAAGACTCTCAGACAATGTCTAAAGATGATATTATGGCGGAAGTACAAAGTTTAGTTAATGGTAGTATGAAAGACTCATATTCACCAATGGGTACAGATACTTTCCAAAAACATATTACTGCTGATCGAAATGCTCAACAACAATTATTAAATGAAACTACTCAAATGAGAGCACAATTAGATGATTATGAAGATAATTTAAGTGAAGTAAATGGTAAAGTTCATGAAGTATTACGCTTATCAAATATTATTCTAACAGTATTTATTGTATTCTTAGTATTTGCTTTAATTTGTTTAATATATCTAGTTATATTATCTAGAGGTGTATAAATGAAAAAGATTAATATTGCAATTGATGGGCCTAGTGCTGCCGGTAAAAGTACAATTAGTAAAAAATTAGCTAATGAATTAAACTATATTCATTTAGATACTGGCGCAATGTATCGTTGTGCTGCATTTAAAGCAATAAAAAATAATATTGCTTTAGATGATGAAGAAGCTTTATGTGAAATGTTAGATGAAACTAATATTCGCTTAACAGTAGATGGCTTAGTTTATTTAGATGATGAAGATGTTTCTTTATTAATAAGAGAAGATGAAATTAGTAAAGCAGCTAGTGATGTTTCTAAAATAAATGGAGTAAGAACCAAGCTTGTTTCTTTACAACAAGATATGGCTAAAGATAAAGGTATAATTATGGATGGCAGAGATATCGGTACGGTAGTTTTAAAAGATGCGGAATTAAAAATTTATTTGACTGCATCTTGCGAAGCTAGAGCTTTACGCCGATATAACCAAAATAAAGAAAATGGTATTTTAAGTAATGATTATGAAACTATCTTACAAGATATTAAAGATAGAGATTATCAAGATATGCATCGTGAGCATTCACCATTAAGAAAAGCCGATGATGCAATTGAGATAGATTCTTCAGATTTAAGTATTGAAGAAGTTGTTCAAAAAGCTTTAGAACTTGTAAAACCATTAGTGGAGGAATAAATTGAAAAGTGGCGTTATTGCAATCGTAGGAAGACCGAATGTTGGTAAATCTACGATTTTTAATCGAATTGTAGGAGAGCGTGTATCTATTACAGAAGATACACCAGGAGTAACAAGAGATCGTATCTATGCTAAATCAGAATGGATAGGTAATATTTTTAGTATTATCGATACTGGCGGTATTGAATTAGCAGATCAACCATATCAAGAAGAAATAAGAGCTCAAGTACAAATCGCAATTGATGAAGCTGATGTTATTATCATGGTCGCAAATGGTAATTTTGGTATTACTGATGATGATATTTATATTGCTAATTTACTTCAAAAACAGAATAAGCCAATTGTATTAGCTGTTAATTTTATTGATGATCAAACTAAAATGATGAATATATATGAATTCTACAATTTAGGTTTAGGTGATCCTATTGCTACTTCAGGCGTTCATGGCATAGGTATAGGTGACTTATTAGATTCATGTATAGAATATTTACCTGAAGCTAAAGTAAAAAATAATGATGAGGGTATAAGAATAGCAGTAATTGGAGAGCCTAATGTAGGTAAATCTTCTATTGTTAATGCTTTATTGAATGAAGAAAGATCAATTGTATCTAATATCCAAGGTACAACTAGAGATTCTATTGATACAGAGTTTAAATATAATGGTAAGCCATATGTTATTGTAGATACTGCTGGAATAAGAAAAAGGGGAAAGATATACGAAAAAATAGAGAAATATTCTGTCCTTAGAGCTATGAGCGCTATTGATAAATGTGATGTAGTTTTATTATTAATTGATGCACAACAAGGTATTAGAGAACAAGATAAGCATGTAGGTGGATTTGCTAAAGATGCACATAAGCCATGTATTATAGTTGTAAATAAATGGGATGTTGTTGAAAAAGATGATAAGACAATGAATACATATATAGAAAAAATACGTAATGAATTCACTTATTTATCATATGCTCCTATATTATTTGTTAGCGCAAAAACTAGACAAAGAGTGAATACGATAATACCAGAAGTAGATAGGGTATATGAAAACGCAAAAAGGCGTATACCTACAAATATTCTTAATGAAGTAATTATGGATACACAGATGTTTAATCCTAGTCCAACTAAGAATGGTAAAAGATTTAAAGTATTCTATGGTACGCAAGTTTCAATTGAGCCTCCTACTTTTGTTTTATCTTGTAATGATCCTAATTTAATACATTTTTCTTATGAAAGATTCCTAGAGAATACATTTAGATCAAGATTTGATTTTGAAGGCACTCCGATTAAATTAATATTTAGAAAAAAGATAAATGAATAAAAAATCCTTATCGAAGTAGATATGATTAAGTTGTACACGCTTGAATATATAGTAAATGATGAACTGTTTTTTACAAGAAAACAATCATCTTTTTTTTCGTTTAAACAGTAATTTAAATGGAAGAAAAAGTAAGTCGATTAATGCTGAAAGCATTTTATCGTTTCCTTTACTCTGCTTTTTTCTTACTTTTGCCATTTGTCTATGTTGCGCGCCTGCTTTTGCCATGATGATCTCCTCTTCTGGATATATTATAAATAAAACTACCATATTTTATTAATTAAGAAAAAACTACCGTAAAAACTACCAAATATTTAAAACTATCAATTACTCATTAACGCTTATTAAGGTTAAATATAAAATAGACAGTGATAAAGTAAGGTTATTTAAGAATTAGTAATGTCAGATAATATTGTATAAAGTCATAGGTTTTGTCCGATATTGATAAGGATTTCTTATAATTATCCTTCTTCGCCACCTTCACCAGGATCAACAGGTATTACTGTTGGTTCTGGTGAAGGTTGTGGTTCTGGGTCAGGTGCTGGAGCAGGGGTAGATTGTGGTTTAGAATTTTCTTTTTCTTTTTTCTCTTTTTCTTTTCTTTCAGCTTCTTCTTTAGCTTTTTGTTCTTTTTGATATTTAGAATAAGAGAAATTGCCTGCATTAGTACATCTTTTCTCACTTGTACTACTACCATTTGAGAAATAACCACAAACTCTAATAGAGCCTTCTAAATTAGCTGGCATACCTACATAAGAAGCACTACCAGTAGAAACAGAAGTTACATAAACACCATTAGCATATATTTCTGCAATATATCTTCCTGCAGCTCCTCTTAAGAGCCAAGAATTATCAACTAAGCATACTCCGGTTGCTTTGACATTATTCTTTCCATCTACTAGAGATATATCTTTAGTTCCTCCAGAACAACCTCCTTTATTAGTTGACCAGCCAATACGTAATTTACCATCAGTAAATCCTGCACTAATGCCATTTAATACTAAATCACCACTAGCATATTCAGCTGAAGATATTAATGGTTGATTTTGTAAGCCAGTCGCAGATACTTCAGAAGTAATAAAGGCAGATCCAGGCATCCAACTTTCAGGTTGTACATGTGGTATTGTACCTCTTACATATGTAAGAGATACAATATCATTAGGTTTTTGGACACCACTATTTAAAGCATCTTGGAAATATTCTTCTTGTAAATCTAAGATACGATTATGAATTCTTCCTGGTATATTTAAATACAATTTATATTCATTAAAATATGTAGCCTTACCACTAATAGCCATATCATAGCCTAGCCATAAAGAAGTTGTAATTTGATTTGTAGATACTATCATCCATTTATCTTTCATCGCGCCTGATGGTATACCATATTGAAGACCATCATCACCCCAGTCAGAAGTTCCTGTTTTACCATAAACAGGGAAACTATGTTTTAGAATATGAGTGAAATTAAATGTATATGTATCGACATTAGCTCTCATTAATTGTGTTGATAAATAAGCACTACCAGAAGATAAAACTCTTACATTTTGATTCTTAGGATAATATACAGTACCATCACTTAATTCTAATCTTGTAATAGTATGAGGTTCATTATATACACCTAAATTCATAATTGCTGCATGAGCTCCTGCTATCTGTTTTGGAGTAGCTTCAAAATCATTAGCACCAATCGCAACAGATAAATGGAAATTATCTTCATCTATTGTTTGTAGACCAATGCTTTTCATATATTCAACAACTTTAGCAGGTCCTATTTTATTAACTACATTTTGTAAAGTTAGAATAGCAGGAATATTTAAAGAATTTATATGAGCATCTCTTAATGTAATATCACCACTATAATTTCTACTCGCATTTACTAATACTCTTCCTTCGCCAGGATAAGTTATAGGTCTATCTTCTAATATTTCATCTTGAGAATATCCTAAATATTCAAAAGCTAAAGCATAAGAGATTATAGGCTTCATACATGAACCTGGTTGCTTATATTGTTGTGTAGCTCTATTTAATAATCTAGCTCCGCCTGAATAATTTCTTCCCCCAGTCAAACCAACAATAGTACCGTCATGATTATTAACTGATACCATTGATATTTGCATTAAATCATCTGGGAAGGCAATATCACTTTTATCAGAAGATAACAATTCTAATTCTTCTTGGAATTCTGATATTAAGCCAGTATATATTTCCATACCTTTTGTAACAGGATCATAACCAGTTAAATATTGAGCTTCTTCAATAACAGCATCAATATAAGCAGGATATTTAGTACTTTCTACATTAATCGCATTTTCACCGACTAATAAATCTTCAACCTTAATAGATACTGCTAAATCATATTCATTTTGATTTATATACCCATGTCTTAACATGAGCTTTAATACATCATTTCTTCTTTCTGTAGCATCTTCTAAATAACGATATGGATTAAATTGATTAGGTAGATTGATAATACCTGCTAACATTGCTGATTCAGTTAGACTCAATTCATTAACATGTTTATTGTAATAATATTGAGCTGCTTTCTCAGCACCTCTAACACGTTCACCAAAATTTAATTTATTAATATATAATTCGAATATTTCTTTTTTATTTAAATATCTTTCTAATTCCATTGAAAGATAAATCTGTTGAGCTTTATATTCATATGTAGCATCATAAGAAACGCTATCATCACCAGCATCAATAGTAAAATATGTATTCTTTACTAATTGCATAGTAAAAGTTGATCCACCTTGAGTATTTCTTTTTAATAATGTTTCTATTGCAGCTTTAGAAAAACGAGGAATATCAAAACCATTATGTTCAAAATATCTAGAGTCTTCAATTGCGAGAAAGGCATCAATTAATGATTCTGGACAATCATTATATTTTAAATTATCACGATAATATGTACCAATCTCAGTTAATAATTTACCTTCAGAATCATAAATCTTACTTGATTCTTCACTAATAAAATCACTGATGCCTAATTTAGGCTTAGTTGATAATAATTCTTTAGCATAGCCTAAAACTTTAAAGCCTAAAAAAGCATAAACAAAAAGTAAAACAACCATTAAAAGGACTGCTAATCGACGGAAGAATAGTTTAATCTTCATATTACGTCTTTGTTTATAGCGTTTTTTAAGTATTTTTTCTTTTTCTATATCAATATTTTGATTCTCTATATTAGTATTTTTCATATTTTTAACAAGATAAATTCTATCATAATTTAAAGTAGTTTTGTAAGGATTACTAGATTAAGAATTCTTAAGACTATAATATAATATACATATGTTTTTACATTTAGTTAATCGCAGTACTTATACTATTCTAAATAGTACGATTAGAATTGAAAATTTAGTAAATTATGCTAAAAAGAATGGTCATAATGCAGTTGTTTTATGTGATCATAATGTCCTTTTTGGTATGCCAGAATTCCTTGAAATATGTAATAAAAATGATATTAAAGCGATTATTGGCTTAGAAATAGATATATTTGATGAAGATGATAGTGGTTCTTTAGCAATAATAGCTAAAGATAGTATTGGTTTATATAATCTAATTCATTTATCTTCATATATTAATTCTTCTAATAATATAAATATTAATAATCTATATAAATATCTAGATCATTGTATTCTTATTATTTATGGAGAAGGTGGAATTATTGAATCTGATTTATTAAATAATAATAGTTATGCAATATTAAATAAATTAAATGAAATAAAAGAAAATGTAGATGATATATATGTTGCATTATCTTTTATGGAATCTAAATTATGGAAAGAGAAGAATCAATTATTAAAAGATATTTGTAAAGAAATAAATATAAAAACAGTAGCTGTAAATAAGAATTATTATCTAAAAGAAGATGATTGGCAATATTATAAAGCTTTAAGAGGGATTAATTTAAAGAAGAATATAAATGACACTTCATTAACTTCAATTAAAGGAAGATATTTTTTAAATGAAGAAGAAATGAATAATCTTTATGAAGCAGAGGATATTAATAATACTTTAGAAATATTAAATAAATGTAATGCTAATTATGTATTTGAAAAAGCAATTTTACCTAAACCTAAATTTGTTAAAGATAATGATTCTAAAAAATATCTTCAAAAATTATGTGAAATAGGCTTAAAGAAAAGACTTAATAATAAAGAAGATGAGAGATATAGTAAAAGACTGGAAAAAGAATTAAATATAATTTGTGAGAAAAATTTTGAGAATTATTTTTTAATTGTTTATGACATTATTAGACATGCTAAAAATGAATTGAATTTAAAATTAGGTCCAGGTAGAGGAAGCGCTAATGGCTCATTAGTTTCTTATTGTTTAGGAATAACAGAAATTGATCCTATTAAATATAATATTCTTTTTGAAAGATTCTTGAATCGCGAGAGATCTTCCATGCCTGATATTGATATTGATGTCGAGAAAAGTGGTAGAGAAGCAATAATAGAATATTTAAAAGATACTTATGGCCAAGATTCAGTTATGCCTTCAATTAGTTTTGGTACTTTTAAACCACGTAGTGCTTTAATTGAAAGTGGTATTTATCTTGGTTATGATAAAGAATTTGTAAATAAGTTAATATCACGTATTAGTAATACAGCAATAAAAGAAGATTGGGATTTAAGAACTATAGTTGATAATATACCTGCTTTTAAAGATTTAGTTATTAATGATGATAGATATAAAAGATTATTTCAATATGCATATAATATTGAAAACTTAATTCATAATTTTATTAAACATGTTTCGGCTGTAATTATATGTGATCGAAAGATTGAAGATATAATTCCAACTATTACAGTAGATGAAATTAAAGAAAGTCAAATCAGTGGAGATTATTTAGAAGAATTTGGGATATTAAAAGTAGATTTATTAAGTAGTATTATGATCGAAAACATTAATAATATTGTTAAAAATATTAAAAAAGATATACCTGGATTTAATATTGAAAATATTGATTTAGATAATGCTAATGTATATAAAATGCTAGCCAAAGGTGAGTCTTCTGGTATTTTCCAATTAGAAAGTAATATGCAAAAAGAATTATTACGTAATGTAAAACCTAATAATTTTAAAGAGCTTATTACAGTTATGGGTTTGATGCGTCCTGCTGCTAAAGATAGTATTCCTCAATATATCAATAATAAGAATAATAAAAATAATATTTCATATTTAAATGATAATTTAAAACCTATTCTTTATGACACTTATGGTGTTATGGTATTCCAAGATCAAGCAATGTTAACTTCTGTAGTAGCTGCAAATTATACTATATATGAAGCAGATAAATTAAGAAGTGCCTTTAAGAATAAAGATGATAAATATATAAATGAATTACATGATGAATTTGTGGAAAGATGTATAAATAATAATTATAAGAAGGAAGAGGCAGAATTATTATTTGAAAATGTTAAGAATTTCGCTGCTTATGGCTATAATCGCTCGCATGCAGTATCTTATGCAATAGTAGCTTATCGTATTGCTTATTTAAAAGCTAATTATCCACTATATTATTATTGCGAACAATTAAATTCACATATTGGTGATTATAAAACTACTTTTGATTTGGTATTAGAAGCAAAGATGAATAATGTCAGAATAATAATGCCAAATATAAATTATAGTGAGGATAAATATATTATTAAGAATAATTGTTTATTAGTTCCTTTAATCGCAATAAAAGATGTCAATAAGAATTTAGCTAATATAATTATTGAAGATAGAAATAAAAATGGTACTTATCATAGCTTATTTAATTTTGTTGCAAGAATATTATTACATCAAAGATTATCTTATGAAGTTTTAGATAATATTATTGCTTCAGGAGCCTTTGATAGTTTTTCAGTTAATCGCGAGACTATGAAAGAAAGTATCAATGATGCTTTATCTTATGGTGAATTAGTACAAATTAATAAAGATGGTATTAAATCTATAAATATAAATCTAGTAAGTGAGCCTGTATTAATTAAACAAGCTATTAATAAAAAAGAAAGAGTATTAAAAGAAAAAGAAGCTCTTGGCTTTACTATTTCCGATTTACCAATAACAGATATTAGAAAAAAATATAATATTAATTTGCCTTTAATAAATGATATAAGAAATATATTTAACCAGAAAATCTATAGTTTTGCTTGTGTAGAAGATATATCGATCAAGAATATTAAAGGTGCTGATGTTTATAATCTAGATGTATTTGATGAATCTGGAAGAATTATTTTATCCTTATGGAAAGATAAATATGATAAAGTTTCTAATGATTTGAAGATAGGAAGTTATATAAAGTTTAGTGGTACAATAAAAAGAGAAAACTTTGTTTATGGTGAAATTTTAAATATTATTAATGAAAGTGATTAATTATGACAAAAATATTAATAGTAGATGATGAAAAAGCAATTAGAGAAGTAGTTAAGGAATATTGCGAAATAAATAATTATGAAGCAGAAGAGGCAGAAGATGGCTTAATAGCTATTGAATTAATCAATAAAAATGTCTATGACTGCATCATTTTAGATATTATGATGCCTAATTTAGATGGTTTTTCAGCTATTAAAGTGATTAAAAAGATGTGTAATACACCCATCATTATGCTAAGTGCCCGCCAAAATGAAGAAGATAAATTATTATGCTTTGAATTAGGTGTAGATGATTATGTAGCTAAACCATTTTCACCTAAGGAATTAATGGCGCGTATTAATGTTATTCTTGAAAGAAATAAATCTAATTTTAAAGAATTATTAGTTTTTGGTGATTTAGTTATTAATTCTTTAGGAAGAACTGTAACAATCAATGATGAACCAATAACCTTAACACCTAAAGAATTTGATTTATTATTATTTTTAGCTAAACATCCTAATATTGCTTTATCAAGACAATATATTCTAGAAGAAGTCTGGAATTATGATTATTTTGGTGATGAAAGAACTGTAGATACACATATTAAAATGTTAAGACATAATTTAAAGAATTATCGTGATTGTATTGTAACAGTGAGAGGAATGGGATATAAGTTTGAAGCTTGATAGACATGGTTTAAAATTTCGTTTCTGGCTGATATTTTTCTTATTTGCTTTAGGAATCACTGTTTTTA
>CACZTC010000148.1 GCA_902784015.1 uncultured Erysipelotrichaceae bacterium
GCAAGACATTATAATCAGATAACTAATTTTGGTAAATTTATGGATCCTTTAGCTGATAAAATATTAGTCATTACTGCCATGGCTTGGTTCACACAAAGCGGTCAAATGCCTGCTTGGGCTCTAGTTATTGTTTTATTTAGAGAATTTGCAGTATCAGGTATGAGACTTGTAGCAGTTGAACAAGGAAAAGTAATCGCAGCAGCTTGGTCAGGTAAAGTTAAAACTGCTTCAACGATGGTATGTATCTGCTTGATGCTATTAGATATTCCTAATTGGTTAAATATATTATGTATTACAGTTATTGTATTAACGACAGTATATTCTGGGATTGAATATTTTTATAAGAATAAAGATGTCTTCAAAAATGCAAATTAATAATTCTTTAATATATAATATGATTTATGAAATTAATTGTTGAAAATTTAGAGAAAAGCTATGGTGATAGCTTAGTATTGGATAATATTAATTATTCATTTGATGAAGGTAAAATATATGGTCTTTTAGGAAGGAATGGTTCTGGTAAGACTACTTTTTTTAGTTGTTTAGATGATTTGATTTCTTTTGAAAAAGGGGAAGCTTATATATTAAATGATGATGGTAGTAGGGAAGAATTGAGTGACTTAAATGTAGGCTTAGTTTTAACTGAACCTAAACTACCTGAATTTTTAACTGGTTATGAATTCATTAAATCATTTATGGAAATATGTCATATTGATGAAATAGATAAAATAGATGAATATTTTGCGATGATTTCGCTTTCTAAAAATGATCAAGATAAACTTATCAAAGATTATTCAATGGGCATGAAGAATAAAATACAAATTCTTATGTATATTATTCTTAAACCTAAAGTCTTATTATTAGATGAGCCTTTAACATCTTTTGATGTCATTGTTGCAGCAGAAATAAAAGATATATTAAAAGATTTAAAACATGATCATATTATTCTTTTTTCAACACATATATTAGAACTAGCTACTAGTATGTGTGATGAAGTTGTAGTTATACATCAAAAACATTTAGAAACTGTTGATGCTGAATTAATACATACTAAAGACTTCGAAGATAAAATTGTAGAGATATTAAAAGATGAAGAGACAACTGTGGAATAGAATTGAAACAATTAGACTTATTGAAAAAGCTAATTCTTTTATATATTTTTTATCTAGTGCTCCTATTTTGAAAAGATTCTTTCATAGTGATTTAGCTAGTGAATATGAAGCTAAAGAAGGCTTAGCTTTAGCTGCTAGAACTATCACCTATATTACTGCCATTCTTTTTAAAATAATTTATGTTGTAATACTTTTAGCTATAGTTGAGACATTAGCTGAATCTAATTATGATGCCTTTGGTCATCTTTTCTTTTTTATGACTTTAATTGGCTGTGTTATTAAAACGATTATTCCTTATTCAGAAGAAGATTATTTATTTACTAGAGTCTTAAGAATAGATGCTAAAGAATATGCAATATATTTGATTAATAGATATTTAATTAAGGAATTCTTATTATTCACTTTAATATTTGCGTTCATTTCTAAATTACTTAGCATATCTTTTTATACTTTAGAATTATATTTATTAATGTATTTAGGTATGCATTTGACTAGTGAATTATTGAATATTTTATATATAAAGCATAATTCATATAATAAAGAATCAACTAAAACAAAAATAGCTATAAGTGTTTCTTTAGTAGTTATTAGTATTCTATTTATCATTTTAATGTGGCTTCCAGGTATATTCATTCCTAAATATGTAATGAATATTATTGTGGTAATCTTTTCTTTACTTGGTGTATATGTATATAAATACTTAAATAGAATTAGCTATTATGATATTATTTTCAAACGTAATTTAACACCTGAAAAACTAACACAAAAAGCTTCGACAGTAAGTGGTGGTACTTATTCATTTATTGATTTAGCAAGTATGAGTAAAGCTGTAGAAGTGACGGAAATTGATAAGGAAGCTAAAGGTTATGATTATATTCATAAAGCTTTTATATCTAGATATAAGAAGACATTATTTGGTGGCAAGATATTAAAATATACACTTTTAATATTATTTGGGATAGGTATAATAGTTGGTCCTTTTTTCTTACCTAATAGATATGATGTTGGTAAATTAATTATCGAACAGATTAGATTATTATTTTTTGCGATATATCTTTTCTCAACAGCTAGTAAGAATTATGTCATTTCATGTTTTATGCAAGTTGATCGTTATTTAGTTAATTATCATTTTTTCAGAAGAGCTAATGATATATCTAAGAATTTTAAATTACGTCTTAAAGATGTATTTATTAATACATATAAACCAACTTTATTAATGATGATATTTTTACTTATCGCATATATTCTGCATAGTAGATTTATTGATTATAAGCATATTTTGATAATAATAATTTTACCGACAGTATTAGCTATCTTCTTTTCTTTCTTTGCTTTATCGGCATATTATTTATTCCAACCATATAGTCAAGAAGGGGCAATTGTAAATAAAGCATATTCTCTTATTGATTATTTAGTTTATTTAATTCCTTTTATGTTATTTCAAATCAATGTTCAGATTAGTGTACCAATTCTAATTATTATATGTTTAGCTTTAGGTTTAATATCTTTAGGTTTATATCTAAGCGTTTTGAAAGTGGCACCTAGAAAGTTTAGGGTGAGATAAATATGGATAGAGAATATTTAAAACCTTATCGTTGTGTTGGTGGTCTATTATTATTCATAGGAATCTTTTCTATTATTTTAGCTATTCTAGGTATACCTTTGATGGGTCTTATTAGTTATTTATTACCTGACAATAGTATGCTACAAGAAGAAATTGTAATCTTATTAAATACAATTGTTGTTATATATTCTTATTATTTAGGCTATCGAATATTTATTAAAAAATATCAAAAAGATATATTTAAGATAGGTAAAGTGAAGAAAAAAGACATCAAAAATCTATTGATAGATATGATATGTATATTTGCGCTTATGCGTTTTAGTTGGGCTATCATATTTAAAATCCTAGAATTAATAAATTATCAATTTCCTGAAGAAAATATTGAAGTGGGTATTATTACAATTATTTATATGGTGATATTAGCTCCTATTTCAGAAGAAATAGTATTTAGAGGTTGGTGTATTAATCTATTAAAAAGATATGGTAAATTAACTGCAATTATAATATCAGCCTTAGCTTTTGGCTTATATCATGCAAATATTTATCAAAGTGGAGCAGCTTTTATTATTGGTTTATTATATGGCTATTTAGCTATTCGTTATGAATCATTATGGCCATCTATTATATTACATATAATTAATAATACTCTATCTACTATTAGTAGTGTTGATATTATTGTTCAATTGTTTTATATATTTTTAGGATTAAGTATTATAGGAATAATAATACTAATTATGAATAATTATAAGGCTATTAAAGACTTACCACAGGCTTTTTCCGAGCTTTTTAAGATATCATATAGATCAATATCATTAATATTATTCTTTATAATTTATATAGCGATAATAATCTTAGAAATGAGTGGGCTTTTAAGTATATAAAAATATATTGAACACTGGTCAAATTGTGTATATAATATTTGCAGAGGAGGAGAAAAGAATGCCAGTAACAGTTGATAAAGAAACATGCATCGGTTGTGCTGCTTGCGTAGGCGTTTGCCCAGTAACAGCTCTAGCTCTAGACGAAGATGGCAAAACAGAATGTAATGAAGATGTTTGCATTACTTGCCTAGCTTGCGTTGGTACATGCCCAGTATCCGCAATTTCTGAAAAGTAAAAATATAAAATATTAAGTACTTAATTGAAATTTCAAGGATAAGGTGCCGCTTGGCACCTTTTATGTTGTAAAATAAATAAGTTATGAAAAAGAAATATATATTACCTAATCAAAATGAAGAAAGGAAAAGACAAAAAGAAATAAGCTATGAATCTTTTCCTAATTATGAAACAATTACTAATTTAGGTGAAGGAAAGAAATATTATCTAAGAACATATGGTTGTCAAGCTAATGTAAGAGATGGAGAATCTCTTTCAGGGATGCTTGAAATGATGGGTTTTAGTAATACAGATAGTGAATGGGATGCGGATGTTCTTATTTTTAATACTTGTGCAGTAAGACAAACTGCGGAAGAAAGAGTATTTGGAGAAATCGGTAATCTTAAAAGAATAAAAGATAAATTTCCCGAGAAGATTATTGTGATGTGCGGCTGCATGCCACAAGAAGAAGTTGTTGTACAAAGAATATTAAAAAACTATCCTCAAGTAGATTTAGTTTTTGGTACTCATAATCTTTATCGCTTTCCTGAATTATTAAAAGAAGTAATAGAAAAGAAAGCAAGAGTAATTGAAGTATTAAGTGAAGAAGGTAGAGTTGTTGAAGATATACCAGTAAGAAGATCTTTAATATCTAAAGGCTTTGTGAATATTATGTATGGATGTGACAAATTCTGTACATATTGTATTGTTCCTTATACTAGAGGCAAAGAAAGATCAAGGAAGATTGAAGATATTATTAAAGAAATAGAATTATTAAAAGCTAATAATTATAAAGAAGTAATATTATTAGGTCAAAATGTAAATGCCTATGGTAAAGATTTAGGTGTGGAAGATGGTTTTACTGATTTATTGAGACAGTGTGCTAAGACAGGTATTGAGAGAATTCGTTTTTATACATCTCATCCTCGTGATTATAAGGTATCTACTATAGAAATAATGAAAGAATATCCAAATATTATGAAGTCACTTCATTTGCCTGTTCAATCAGGTAATACTAATATATTAAAGAAAATGAATCGTGGTTATACTAGAGAAGATTATTTAGCTTTATATGATGATATGAAAGCTAGAATACCAGAGATTACTTTTACTACTGATTTAATTGTAGGTTTTCCAACTGAAACAAGAGAAGAATTTGAAGATACTTTATCTTTAGTTGATCATTGTCAATTTGATATGGCATATTCTTTTGTTTATTCTCCTCGTAGTGGCACGCCAGCTGCTAATATGGAAGATAATATTAAAAGTGAAGAAAAGAAGGAAAGATTACAAGAATTAAATGATAAGTTAGCTTATTATGCTTTAAATAATAATAAAGCTTATGTTGGTAAAGTATTAAAGGTTTTATGTGAAGGTACATCTAAAACCAATAAAGAAGTATATACAGGATATAGTGAAGAAAATAAATTAGTTAATTTTACTGGACCAAATAATATTATTAATGAGATTGTTGAAGTTGAAATAACGGAAGCTCATAGTTTTAGTCTTAATGGTAAAGTCATAGAAAATAAATAAAAATTTAGTATAATATTAATAACTAATACAAAACTTAAATACATACGGAGGATAATTTATGAGTAAGGTACGCATTTTTGCGCTTGGCGGACTCGATGAGGACGGCAAAAACATGTATGTTGTGCAAAATGATGAAGATATATTTGTTATGGAATGTGGTATCAAATATCCCGAAAGCGAAATGTTAGGGGTAGAGATGATCGTTCCTGATTTTACATATTTATTAGAAAACAAAAATAGAATTAAAGCTATATTTATTACCCATGGTCATGATGATGTAATGGCAGCTCTTCCTAATTTATTAAATGAAATGCCTGATTTACCTTTATATATGGCACCATTAACAGTTCTAACATTTGAAAGAAAAGCTAAGAAGTTAGGGATAAAGAATTATAAGATTCATCGCATTATGCGTGATTCTGAATTTACTATTGGTAAAACAAAAATAAGAACTTTTGGCACAACCCAATCGATAGCTGATGGCTTTGGTGTGGCTTTATTGACTGATGAAGGTTATGTAATATATTCCAGTGAATTTATTGTCGATTATGATACTAAAAATGAAGCCTTCCGCATGGATATTTCTGAAATGACGGATATGGCTAATGAGGGAGTATTAGCCTTAATGTGCGAATCAGTTGGAGCAACTAGAGATGGTCATAGTGCTCCTCATCATCGTATAACTCCTTTAATAGAACCTTATTTTGAGGATTCTAAAGGTAGAATATTTATCACATTATTTAATCAGAATATATATAGAGTAATTGAGGTAATTGAATTAGCTTATAAATATAATCGTAAGATATTGATATATGATACAGAATTAAGAGCTATTTTAAGTGATATGGCTAAATTAGATTATTATCATATTCCAGCTGGCTTAGAAATAGCGCAATCATCTTTTTCTAATGAAATGGATAATGTCTTAGTTATTGTAGCTGGTACAGGTTCTTCTATCTTTAAGAAGGTACATCGCATTGCGACAAAAGAAGATGACTTAATTGAATTACAAGATACTGATACTGTTTTAATCGCTAGTCCTGCAGTACCTGGTACTGAAAGAGATGAAGCAGCAATGGAAGATGATTTATATAAAGAAGCAGGTAGAGTTATTACAGTAGATGCAAAAAGAAATTATACGATGCATGCAAGTATTGAAGACTTGAAAATGTTGATATATTTATTGAAACCAAAATATTATATCCCTGTTAAAGGTGAATATAGACAACTTGTATCTAATGCGACTATTGCCCTAAATATGGGAGTTCAGCCTAATAATATTATCGTTTTAGATAATGGTATGATAGCTGAATTTAATAATGGAAAATTAGAAAAGAATTTTGAAACAATTACCGTTGGAGATATTCTAGTTGATGGTAAAGATAAATTAGATGAAAGTGGTATGGTTATTAAAGATCGCGAATTGTTAAGCACTGATGGAGCGATTATAATAGGTATTGTTATTAATCATGCAACAAAGGAAATTATTGGCGGTCCAGATGTACAAAGTCGTGGTGTAATATATCTAAAAGATGCAGATTATATTGTTAAACAAATAGCTAATATTATGGAAGATACTATTAATGAAGCAGTAAAATCTAATACTTATGACAATATGAATTGTCGTAGTGAAGCAAGAGAAAAAATAGCTAGATATGTTCAAAGAGAAACTGGTAAAAGACCGATGATCTTACCAGCGATAGTAGAAATTAATGTATAAAAGAGGTAAAAGTGGGAAGAAAAAGCAATGCCCAAAAGGCACTTGAAATGAAAATAGAAAATGACCGTATTGAAAGAAGACAAATAATCACGATTGTGATTATTTCTGCTTTTATTATTGTCGGATTAGGACAATTTGGTATGGTTGGCCGTTTTCTATATCAACTTCAACGCTATCTATTTGGTACATATTTTTGGTCAATCTTAGTTTTTGTAATTCTATTTATCATTATTAATATGATTAATAGAAAACATGGTACTTATGAAAGTAATGTTTTACCAATAGCTTTAGTAATAGCTGTTATTTTAATGTTGACATCATATTTTGCGGATAATAATGATGTAGGTTTATCACATTTTGTAAGATTAGTCACAAATATAAAAACATATTTTGGTATTAATGCTGATAGTAATATTGGGGGCGGCCTTTTAGGTACTTTATTATTTGGCTTTATATCTATGTTAATAGGTAGAAGTGGTGTTCTATTAGTGGCTAGTGTCTTAATTATTATCGCTTTATTATTATTAGTTTCGCTTGATGTTTATAAAAAAGCATTTAGAACTATCTTTGCTTTTATTAGAGTTCCTAGTGAAGAAGGATATGAAGAAGATAATGATGAATATGAGGTAGTTAATAAAAAGAAAAGATTCTCTTTATTTGGTAATAATCAAGATAATGAAAGAGAAAGTATGTTTGGAAAAATTGATGCTGAAGAAGATAAAGAAATACCAAGCGATACTGATATTTTATTAGAAACAAAATTGATTAATGAACATCCTAATGCGACAACTAGAGAGATTCCTGTTTCTATACCTGGAGAAGTAATAAGCGGAGGAAAATCAGTATTTATTAATATTGATGATTTATTACATGGCGCACCAAAAGAAGAAGATGAAGAAGAAATAATTGAAATTGAAGATGATTATGATGAAGAATATATCGATGAAGAGGAATATATCGATGAGGATGAATATGCTGAAGAAATAGATGAAGAAGATGAAGAATATATTGATGAAGAAGATGAAGATGATATAACAGTAGATAAGCCTAAACAAACAAGAAAAAGAAAAGAGAAGGCTCATCAAGGTTTTGCGAATTATCGTACACCTGAAGAATCTAGGGCTATTGGTAGATTATTAGAAGATGTACAAAGGACTAATGATAACGCAAGAAATGAAGCAGCTGCCAAAGAAAAAGGTGAAGCTTTAATTGAGATCTTAAAGACTTTTGATATTGAAGCTAGATTAAGTGATACACATATCGGCCCTAGTGTAACGCAATTTGAAGTTAAGCCTGATGCCAATGTTAAAGTATCAAAAATTATTGGTTTAACAGATAATATAAAAATGCAATTAGCAGCTAAAGATGTCCGTATCGAAGCACCAATTCCAGGAAGACCAACATGTGGCGTAGAAATACCTAATGCTGTTGCGACACCAGTTAAAATGAAAGAATTATTTAATGATCGTAAAGTCAAAGATGAAAAGCATCCTTTGATGTTTGTGGTTGGTAAAGATTTACAAGGTAATGTTGTAACATGTCGCTTGGATAAAATGCCACATCTATTAATAGCTGGGGCAACTGGTAGTGGTAAATCTGTATGTATGAATTCAATTATTACTTCTATTCTATTAAGAGCTAATCCTGAAGATGTAAAGTTATTATTGATTGACCCTAAAAAAGTAGAATTTACACCTTATCATGATATTCCACATTTAATTGGACCAGTTATTGATGATGCTAATAAAGCAAGTAATGCTTTAAAAGTTATAGTCCAAATGATGGATGAAAGATATAACATGTTTGCCTTAAATGGTGTTAAAGGCATTGAAGGCTTTAATGAAAAAGTGAAAAAACAAAATGGGCGACCAAATGAAGATGGTTCACCAGCACTAGAAAAATTACCATATATCATCGTTATTATTGATGAGTTAGCTGATTTGATGTCAGTAGCTGGTAAAGATGTTGAATCATCAATTCAAAGAATAACACAATTAGCTCGTGCTGCCGGTATTCATTTGATTGTTGCTACACAAAGACCAAGTGTCAATGTTATTACAGGTGTCATTAAATCTAATATACCTAGTCGTATCGCCTTTGCGGTTTCTTCTGGCGTAGACTCAAGAACTATTTTAGATTCAGTTGGCGCAGAAAGATTATTAGGTAATGGTGATATGCTTTATATGCCAATTGGTCAAAATGCTCCTGAGCGTGTTCAGGGTGTATTTGTGACTGATAGTGAAGTAAGTGATATTACAGATGATGTTAAAAGAAGAGCTAAACCTAAATATGATGACCACTTCGTCTTATTAGAAGGAGTAGATGGTAATGTAGGTTTAGTGACAGTAAGCGATGATCCTATGTTTGAAGAAATAAAAGAATATGTTATTCAAGCTCAAAAAGCTTCTACATCGCTTCTACAAAGAAGATTTGGTATTGGCTATAATAGGGCAGCTAGAATGATAGATGCGCTTGAAGAAAATGGTATCATAGGACCAGCTCAAGGCTCTAAGCCTAGAGAAGTATTTATTAAACCTGATTAAGGAATTATTAATCTTGTATTATTTGAGACTATTAAACAGATATGTATAAGCCATATCTGTTTTTTTTAAGATTATTTATATAATTTCATGATTTGTGCATATTTATATCTTTATAGAAAATATCTTCAAGGAGGTGGATATGCTTAGTTCTTGTGTCATTGTAGGAAAGATTATTAAAGAGCCAGAAATCACAAAAACAGTTAATGGTAATTCAATTGCATATATCTATGTTGAAACAATAAGACCTTTTAAAAGTGATGATGGCAGTGTTAATTCAGATGTATTTAAGATACTACTATGGAGAGGAATAGCCGAGGAATGCCAAGATCATTGTCAAATTGGCTCTTGTGTAGCTATTAGAGGTCGACTACAGTCCAATGTATATGTAAAAGATGAAAAGACATTCTACAATTGTGAAATCATAGCTGAAAAAGTTGCATATATTTCTAATTAGATATTTCCATCTACTTCAAGAGTAACATAATAGTTACTCTTTCTTTTGGTGTATGCTATCATCATATAGGAAAAGGAATATATATTATGGCTTTTGATTCATTGAGTGA
>CACZTC010000149.1 GCA_902784015.1 uncultured Erysipelotrichaceae bacterium
ATAAACCCCGCAAGCGAGAAACTCAAATTTGGTAGGGGAACTGACTTAGTTTAAATGAAGGCTAAGGAAGCTAGGAAACTAGAGATAAATGACTGTCACGCTTAGCGTACAGAACATGGCTTATGATTGTATGTTTCTGATAGAAGGAAGGTGTATCCTTCTTTTTTCTTTTATAAAAAGTGATATACTTTTTATATTGTAGAAAGTATATTATGAACATTCCTAATCGTTTTACATTATTTAGAATTATCCTTGTGCCTATTATAGTTTTTGTATATTTATTTCCTTATGCTCAATATGGAATTGATATAAAACAATTCTATATAGGTGAGGTAAGATTATCATTAATTAATATTATTGTCTTAGTTCTATATATTATAGCTGCTTTGACGGATGCGATTGATGGTCATATCGCACGAAGCAGGAATATGATAACAACATTAGGTAAATTTCTAGATCCAATTGCGGATAAGATGTTAACAACGACAATGTTTTTATTATTCGCTTCTAGAGGGATCATCTCTGTTGTACCAGTAATTATTATGGTTATTCGCGATATCATTGTGGATGGTTGTAGAATGATGGCTTCTAATAATGGTAAAGTCATAGCAGCAGGAACATTAGGAAAAGCTAAAACAGTTTTACAGATGGTAGCAATCGCTTTGATTCTATTGAATAATTTACCTTTTGAATTATTCCAAATACCAGTTAGTGAAGTAATGTTATGGTTTGCAACATTTACTAGTATTGTATCTGGCGTGCAATATTTTAATCAAAGTAAAGAAGATATTCTTGAATCAAAATAGGGGATTTTTGAATATCATTTATATATCTTAAATAGGAGGCAATTATATGGCAAAAGAAAATACAACTAAAGTATTAACAGATGATCAAAAAGATAAACTGTTAGAAGAATCGATGAAAGCTATCAATAAAAAGCATGGGGAAGGAAGTATCTCTAAATTAGGTGCTAAACCTAAGATTAGTGTTGATGTTATTCCTTCTGGCTCATTAGCTTTAGATGCAGCAATTGGAATAGGTGGTTATCCAAAAGGGCGTATCATTGAAATATTTGGACCAGAATCAAGTGGTAAGACTACATTAGCTTTACATGCAATTGCGGAATGTCAAAAACAAGGCGGAAGATGTGCTTTTATTGATGCGGAAAATGCGATTGATCCTGTTTATGCAAAGAATTTGGGAGTTGACGTGGATGAATTAATTCTTTCTCAACCAGATTCAGGTGAACAAGCATTAGATATTATGGATATATTAGTAAAAAGTGGAGCAATTGATTTAATCGTTATTGACTCTGTTGCGGCACTAGTTCCCCAAGCTGAATTAGAAGGCGAAATGGGTGATAATTCAATAGGTTTACAAGCAAGATTATTATCTAAAGCAATGCGTAAATTAGCAGGACCATTAAATGAATCACAAACTACAGCTATCTTCATTAATCAGTTAAGAGAAAAAGTTGGTGTACTATTTGGCAATCCAGAGACTACTCCAGGCGGAAGAGCTTTGAAATTCTGGTCAAGCGTTAGATTAGATGTAAGAAAAGGAGAAGCTATTAAAACAGGAGCAGATCCAATTGGTAATTCGACGAAGATTAAAGTTGTTAAGAATAAGGTTGCTTCCCCATTTAAGACAGCAGTTGTATCTATAATATATGGAGAAGGAATAAGCCATGAAGATGAAATCATCGCTTTGGCAGTTGAAAATGATATTATTGAAAAAAGCGGGGCATGGTTCTCATATAACGGTGAGAAGTTAGGTCAAGGTATTCAATCAGTCAGAGAATATATGAAAAATAATCCTGAATTTGATGAAGAAATTACTAATCAAGTTAAAGAAATAATATTCCCAAAAGAAGAGAGTGAAGAGTAAATCTCTTCTTTCTATTTGATAATATAAAATGTTTGGTCATACTAATTGACATTATTTACTATCAATGTAATAGTATACGCAAAAGGAGATAATATATATGTCATTAATTAACAAAGAATTAGCAGATTTTGCGGTAGAAGCTTACCAAAATGAAGAAGTCAGAACGGTAACAAGAGAAGATCTAAAAGGTGAATGGAGTGTATTATTCTTTTATCCAGCAGACTTCACATTTGTATGTCCAACAGAATTAGAAGACTTACAAAACACTTATGAAGAATTCAAAGCAGCAGGTTGTGAGATATATTCAGTATCTACTGATACTCATTTCACTCACAAGGCTTGGCATGACAATTCAGAGCGTATTAAAAAGTTAACTTATCCAATGTTAGCAGATCCAACACATGCATTATCAACAGACTTAGAAGTATTGATTCCAGAAAGTGGTCTAGCAGAAAGAGGAACTTTCATTATCAATCCAGAATGCAAAGTTGTTGCTTATGAAGTTAACTCTGGTAATGTAGGTAGAAATGCTGAAGAATTATTAAGAAAACTACAAGCTTGCCAATTCGTAGCTGAACATGGTGATCAAGTTTGCCCAGCTAAATGGCAACCAGGAGCTGAAACTCTAAAACCAAGCTTAGACTTAGTAGGAGAACTATAATAATGAACAATGTAGAGAACAAAAATCTCTACGATGTAATAATTATCGGCGGTGGACCAGCTGGACTTACCGCCGGTATTTATCTTGCGAGGGCTTGTTATAGAGTATTGATTATCGAAAAAGAAAAATTTGGTGGTCAAATAACAATCACTTCGGAAGTGGTTAATTATCCAGGCGTAGAGAAAACTAGTGGAACTGAATTGACTGAGCATATGCGCAGACAAGCAGAAAGTTTTGGCGCAGAATTCTTATTAAGTGAAGTTACGGAAATAAAAGATGAAGGTGATTTAAAAAAGGTTGTTACAGCTAAAGGAACTTTTGATTGCTTTGGTGTCTTGATGGCTACTGGTGCTCATCCAAGAATGATTGGCTTTAAAGGTGAAGCTGAGTATAAAGGTCATGGTGTGGCATATTGTGCAACATGTGATGGTGAATTCTTTGCGGGCAAGGAAGTATTTGTGGTAGGCGGTGGCTTTGTGGCTGCGGAAGAGAGTGTTTTCTTAACTAAATATGCTAAACATGTAACAGTATTAGTTAGAGAACCAGACTTCACTTGTGCTAAAGCAACTGCTGAAGAAGCAAAGAATCATGAAAAGATTGATGTTCACTATCATACAGAAGTAAAAGAAGTAAGTGGTGATTCTGTTTTAAGAAAGATTGTTTATTTCAATAATGAAACTAATGAAGAAACAGAATTTGTTCCAGAAGATGGTGATACATTTGGTGTATTCGTATTTGCGGGATATGCTCCTAGCACAGAATTAGTAAAAGATATTGTTGAACTTGATCCTTATGGATACATAATTACAGATAAGAATCAAAAAACAAATGTTGATGGTATTTATGGTGCTGGTGATGTTTGTGTTAAAAACTTAAGACAAGTAGTCACTGCTGTAGGAGATGGTGCTTTAGCAGCTACTGAATTAGAAAGATACTGTGAAGCTATGTCTAAAAAGACAGGTCTAACTCCTGATCGCGAAATTAAAAGATCAAATGTTCATCAAGTAGTAGATAGCAATACTGAAGCAAGTGATGAAGACTTATTTACAGCTGATATGATTCAACAATTAAATACAGTATTCTCTAAAATGGAAAGTCCATTAACTCTAAAATTATATTTAGATGATAGAAATGTATCATTAGAATTAAAAGAATATATGAATAAGTTAAGTGAACTTACAGAGAAGATTACGGTTGAAGAAGTAAGCGATGTTAGTGGTGAAGCTACACCATGCGTTAAGGTCTTTAAAGATAATGAAGAAGTAGGAATGTGTTTCCACGGTGTGCCAGGAGGCCATGAATTTACTTCATTTATTCTAGGTTTATATAATGCTTCAGGACCAGGACAAAAGATAGATGAAGCTTTAAAAGAAAAAGTTATAGCGCTTGATAAAGATATTAAGATGACAGTAATGGTTTCTTTAACTTGTACTATGTGTCCTGAATTAGTTACTTCAGCAGAAAAGATTGCTTCACTCAATCCAAAAGTTAAGGTAGATGTATATGATTTAAATCATTTCCCAGAACTAAAAGAAAAATATAATGTGATGAGTGTTCCTTGTTTTGTGATTAATGATGATAGTCCAAAATTTGGCAAGAAGAATGTTGAAGAATTATTAGACTTATTAAGCTAAAGTTAGAGAGTTCCATCTATAGATGGAGCTCTTTTTTATTATTATTTTCTTTTTTTATTATGGTTTAAAACGTATATTCCTTGAGAAATATGATATGAAAAGGTATAATACAAAAAGTGGGTAACCACATTTAAGAAAGAAAATATGGAGGAGTATATATGCCTAGAGGTATACCATTACCTTCCATTATTGCTGGATTAGTAGGTTTTATTATCGGTCTCATCGTTATGATAATAGCCGGTAAATTAGGACTAGACAGGTCAAAAGAAAGGTCTCAAGAAATCCTTAAAGAAGCTAATTCCAAGGCTGAAACAACTATTCGTCAAGCCAGCCTTGATGGTAAGCAACAAGTATATGAAATGAAGTTGCAAGCCGAAAAAGAAATAAAAGGACAAAAAGATAAGCTTCAACAAGTGGAAACGAAGTTAGTTCGTCGTGAAGATAACTTGAATTTCCGCGAGGAGAATCTTGTTAAAAAAGAAAAGACAATTAGTGATAAAGAAAAACAAGCCGAGTCTAAACTTGCGTCCATCAATAAAATGGAAGCTGATTTACAAGCGAAAATTGATAATCAAATCGTTGAATTAGAAAGAGTTTCTAATATTTCTCAAGAAGAAGCCAAAAAAGAATTAATGGATATTATTGAGAAACGTACGGAGAAAGAGATTGCAACTTATCTTCATGATAAACAAGAAGAAGCAGAAACTAAAGCAGGCGAAGTCGCTCGTAATATTCTCTCTTTAGCAATTCAAAGGTATTCTCAAGAAGAAACGATTGAGAGAACTGTTTCTACTGTTACATTACCAAGCGAAGAGATGAAGGGTCGAATTATTGGTAGGGAGGGTAGAAATATCAAAGCTATTGAACAAGCTACAGGTGTTGATTTAATTATTGATGATACACCAGATATTATTACTGTATCTTGTTTCGATCCAATCAGAAGAGAAATCGCAAGACAGTCTCTAGAAATCTTAATGAAGGATGGCCGCATCCAACCGGGAAGAATTGAAGAAGTAGTCAACAAAGTTACTGAAGAATTAGAAGAAACAATTCTAAAAATAGGTAATGATGCAATCTTTAAATTGGGTGTTGGTAAAATGAATAAAGAACTAGTTAAACTAGTTGGAAGAATGAGATTCCGTTATAGCTATGGCCAAAATGGTTTGGAACATTCTATGGAAGTCGCAACATTTGCGGGTATGATGGCTGCGGAATTAGGTTTAAATCAAGCTTTAGCCAAACGTGCTGGTTTATTGCATGATATCGGTAAAGCAATTGACTTCGAACAAGAAGGAAGCCATGTTGAATTAGGCGCTAAGGTAGCTAAGAAATATGGTGAGAATCCTATCGTTGTTAATGCGATAGAAAGTCATCATGGTGATACAGAAGCTGAGGATATCATAGCTGTATTAGTTGCAGCTGCAGATACATTAAGTGCTGCTAGACCTGGAGCACGTTATGAATCAATGGAAGGTTATATTAATAGATTAGAAAATCTAGAAAAGATAGCTACAGACTTTGAAGGAGTGGATAAAGCATTTGCGATTCAAGCAGGTAGAGAAGTTAGAGTATTAGTTGAACCTGAAAAGGTTGACGATATTACCATGACTAAAATCGCTCATGATATTCGCGAAAGAATCGAAAATGAAATGACTTATCCAGGTCAAGTTAAAGTAACACTAATTAGAGAAGTTAGAGTACAAGAATTAGCTAAGTAGAATCGAAAAGTGGACTAATGTCCACTTTTACTATTAAGAAAGGGTTGTTATGTATGAATAACAACCCTGTTTTTTTATTAAATTACTTAGCTTAATTTAATATGAATATTTCCTACTATTAATTATTGTTGTACAAAAGCAGGAGTATCAGCTGGAGCATCTAAGTATTTCTTTAATTCATCATCAAGTTTTAATAGTGTGATTGAATATCCTTCCATATCTAAAGAAGTCATATAGTTACCAACTATTGTCTTGTATACTTTTAAGCCTTTGTCAGCTAATACTTTAGAGATATGATTATTTGCAACTAATAGTTCCATTAATGGTGTTCCACCCATACCGTTAACCATAACAGCGATTTCATCACCACTATTGTAGATACCTTCGTCTAAAATCTTGCCTAATAATTTATCAGAAATTTCGTCTACAGTACTAATCTTTTCACGATGTGTACCTGGTTCACCATGGATACCAATACCGATTTCGATTTCATCTTCTGTTAGATCGAAGCTTGGTTTTCCAGCAGCAGGAACTGTACAAGCATCTACAGCCATACCCATTGAACGAACATTTTCGATTACTTTTTCAGCAATACGTTTAACATCATCTAATCCGCCACCTGCTTCAGCGCAAGCACCAGCTAATTTATGGATGAAGATTGTACCAGCAATACCACGACGGCCTGTTGTCCATGTACTATTTTCAACTGCTACGTCATCACCAATTACTACTTGTTCAACTTCAATTCCTTCATCTCTAGCCATGTCAGCAGCCATTTCGAAGTTCATTACGTCACCAGTATAGTTTTTGATTACTAATAATACACCTTTACCGCCATTAGCAGCTTTGATAGCTTCATAAACTTGGTCTGGAGTAGGAGATGTAAATACAGCACCAGCAACAGCTGCATCTAACATACCTTTTCCAACGAACCCACCATGTGCAGGTTCATGTCCAGAACCTCCACCAGAGATTAAAGCGACTTTCCCATCAGAGCCACCTGCACGAACTAGAACTTCTAGTCCTTCGAGACGTTTTACGTACTGTGGGTACGCAGCTGTCATGCCATCCAGCATTTCATTTACGACATCGTCTACTTGATTAATTAGTTTCTTCATATTTTCCTCCTTTTTTAATGAAGAATATGGCGTTACCGCCTAAAGCCTTAAGGCTTTAAATCCTATTTATATACCTTTTGGAATGTTTTAGTATTTTCTGCTTCTTGAAGAACTTTATCAAAGTCAGAACCTATAGATGCTTCAACTGCGGCAATAATAGCTCCTTCAACAATAGGGGCATCCGCAATTTGAACTTTGATATCTTCATCCAACATATCAATAGCTGTTTCTGCAGAAATAATACCGCTACCTAAGTCAGCTAATACAACAACACCATCACCACTATTAGCTTCTTTAATAGCTTCCATTATTCTAATTGCATCAGTTCCAATACTGCCATCATCTAAGCCAGCAGCACAATGTAAACCTTCATAACCGCTAGCCATTTCTAAAGCTAAATCTTTGATGCCTTCCGCAATTTTATAGCTATGACTTACTATTACTAATCCAACCATATTTTATCCTTTTAAAAAGTCACGAATTGTTTCAAGAGTTAATGTAGCTGAAGTTGCGCCAGGATCTTGGTGACCAATACTACGATCACCTAAATAAGATGCTCTACCTTTAGTAGCACGAATTGTCTTAGTATATTCAATTCCTTTTTCAGCTTCTTCGCAAGCAGCTTCTAAAGCTCCTAATAAATCTTCGCCACCATTAATCTTTTCCATATAAACATCATAAGCAGGTAACAATGAATCTAACATTGTCTTTTCACCTTTTTCGGCTTTACCTCTTTTTTGAATCCCTTCAATTGCGACTCTTAGCATTTCACCAAAATCTTCTTTAGTAATTTCTGTTTTGCCTTGAACTACTTTACCAGCCTCCATATATGCAGTTCCATATAAT
This sequence comes from uncultured Erysipelotrichaceae bacterium, assembly GCA_902784015.1. Taxonomy (GTDB): domain Bacteria; phylum Bacillota_I; class Bacilli_A; order Erysipelotrichales; family Erysipelotrichaceae; genus Bulleidia. Next base: position 7,865 of record CACZTC010000149.1, read on the forward strand.
GGTCCTGATGCTCCACCAACAGTTGATAACAAAGTCATACCTGTTTTCTTTAAAGCACCGCCAATATCAGCATCATCAGCATTCAGCTTTTCAATTACCGCATTAAAGCCACGGGCCATATTAACTCCATGGTCTGCATCACCGATCTCGCGGTCAAGGTCAGTTAAAAAATCTTTGTTTGTCTGGATCGTTTCATTAATCTTGACAATACAGTCATATATTCTGCTAGACATTATCTTTCCTCCTTATCCAAAAAGATTTTTATATCTGAATTATTATGATTACAAACTTGATTAACTTAATATTACTATGACTATTTTTCTTCTTCAAGATTCTTTATTCATTTTTTTAATAACAAAATTTGTCAAGTATTTTTTTCATATTTTATGTGAAATTTTTTTCACAAAAATACTATTGACTAGTTTCTCTAAAATGATAATATGAAATCAGAATTACTGAAACTTTTATGAAAGAAAGTGAAGAAGACAATTTAATTTAATATAACAAAAAATAAGTAGTATTTCATCTGCTCCTTTTATCGTCAAAGAATCTATAAAGATTCATACCTACCTATAAGAAAGGTTATTAAAGCTATAAGCTTTATAATATGCCAATAATAATATCTAAAGAAGGAGGTAAACAATGGCAAAGTATGTAATGGCGCTAGATGCTGGTACAACCAGTAACAGATGTATCCTTTTCAACGAAAAAGGTGAAATGTGCTCTGTAGCGCAAAAAGAATTTACTCAACACTATCCAAAACCAGGTTGGGTTGAGCACGATGCAAATGAAATTTGGTCAACACAATTAGGAGTTGCTGTTGAAGCAATGCAAAAAGTTGGTGCAAGTGCAGAAGACATTGCTGCAATTGGTATCACTAACCAACGTGAAACTACAATTGTTTGGGACAGAAAA
>CACZTC010000150.1 GCA_902784015.1 uncultured Erysipelotrichaceae bacterium
AGATATTGAAGGTTATAAACAAACTTTCATTCTTGGTAGAAGAGCCATGGTATGTTGCGCACAAGATACTAGTTTATGTGGTTTGACGGTAACTGGCGTGAAAATAGAAGAAATGAAAAAAGATGATTGGATTGAAGTACAAGGCATCTTAAAAACTGTACCAATTGAAGATAGCGATCAAAAGACTCTTGTCTTATATGCTAATAGAGTTCAGCATACGCAAGAGCCTGAAGAAGAATATGTATATTTCAGTTAAAAATAAGTTCATAATTGAACTTATTTTTTATAAATATCTTCTTATAAATTCATTATCATTTTGATAAGGCTGCCAACCTGTTGATGGGGAACCTGTTTTAATAAATGAAGTCCACTCATCTAACATCATCCTACTTAGCATATAATCTCTTCTTTCAAATGGTCGCCAACATCTATCCAATGTTCCAAACATATACCATAATTCACAGGAATGAAAAGCACCTGCATCATCTCCTGGTAAATCCCTTTGGAAGTAATATAGATAAACTGGTTTACTATTTTTATCATTACGTAATTTCGCAAAATCTATACAACCTTTATAAAGTGGATTATCTTTTCCCTTAATATTATCATCAGTAAATAAATCATCTTTTGTCATACCAATAATATAAGGGATATCATGGATACTACCTTTTTCTAAACAAGTATCTAAATCATCTTCTAATACCCAATTATCAACAACTGGTGTAAATGGTAAAGTGCCTGCATATTCATAACAAAGCGGTAATATATCAACTAATTTATCTGCAGGTAAATTTCTTAATTCTCTAGCATAGGTAACGCCTAATAATTCTTGAACTTTTTTACCCATATCATAAGCTTCTTCGATTGTCCTTGTGCGAATTAGACCAGGTTTATAACCACCACCACTTTGCATAATAGCTGCATTAATCATACCTTTAGTTAGTGGACTACTTGTAAGAACTTGCGCACTAACAGCACCTGCACTTTGTCCAAATACAGTGATTTTATTTGGATTACCGCCAAAAGCATCGATATTTTTGCGAACCCATTTAAGCGCTGCAATTTGATCTAAAATGCCATAATTACCCACACTATTATTTCTATCTTCTCTTCTAAATTCTTCTAAAGCTAGGAAACCAAATATACCTACGCGATAATTAACGCTCACTAATATTACATCTCTACTAGCATAAGCTTTACCATCAAATTCCATTTCACTACCATATCCATGCTCAAAGCCACCACCATGAAACCATATCGCAACAGGATAACCATTGACACTTTTCTTTTCTGGTGCCCAAACATTTAAATATAAACAATCTTCATCTTGCATAGGAGAAGAATATTCAAGATTACTATGAAATTCTCTTTCATAGAATTCGCTATGCGGACCAAGCTGTGGACATTTATTGCCAAAACTTGTGGCATCACGAACACCTAACCAGCTTTCTGCAGGTTGAGGAGCTTTAAAACGTAAGTCACCAACTGGTGGCTTCGCATATGGAATACCTTTATAAACAGCACAGGAATTTATAACTTCTCCTCTTAATGTCCCCTCTTCAACCTTTACTTGTATGGTGTTCATGTTAGCTTCCTCCATCAAAATTATACAAAAAGGTCCAAAAAGAAAAAAGAGCCTGCTGGCACAGTCCCCTTTTTCTCTCTAAAAATTAGGGAGGGAAAGAAATAACATGTCTCTCTAGACACTTATATAATAATAAATAGTTGTGTTCAATATATGTGTATATTGTGAAAGTTTTGTGAAAATTTTTCAGTGATTTTGACTTGTTTTCATTACTGTATAATTATCTCTTTTTCATATTTCCCTGCTTTTGGATGATCTAGACTTAATATTAATTTTGTACCCTCTTTAGCTTCGATGAGATATTTACATAAATACTTAGCTTCAGCATTCTTTTTGGTAGTAATATTGCCATAATAGAAGACACCAGTATCTGTTTCACTATAGCCACTTAAATTATCTATTTCATTTTCTTCTTTACCTGATAATATTTTGCATCCTTTAAGAATAACTTTAAGTGGTTTATTTACTCCCATTTTTATTGCTTCATCACTCAGATTAATTGGTAAATATGCATTATTACCAATCAAGATATCTAATTCATAAATATCTTCTTTTTTCTTTTCGATATTAATAGTTTCTACTTTTATCCTTGGTAAAGCATTAGCCATACGAATATAGAATCTTGTTCCGCCTTCACATTCATTTTGTAGATAAGCTTCAGGTGGATTCTGATTAGTAAATTTATAATTAAAGCCACCTATTTCAACTTTGCCAAAATATGGATGATCATATTCTTGCCAATCAGAATAATACTCAGGAGCATTTTCTTTAACC
>CACZTC010000151.1 GCA_902784015.1 uncultured Erysipelotrichaceae bacterium
CAGCAGTAAGTAAGACTGTACAATTAGAACCAGGAACATATACATTAACTGAGATTACAGCACCTAAAGGATATGAAGTAGCTGAAAGTATTACATTTACAGTTGATGAGAATGGTTTAGTAAGTGGCGATAAGGTAGTAATGGAAGATAAACCAACACCAGAAGAACCTGAAAGACCTGAAACACCAGAAACACCAGATGATGAATATACATCATTCACTGTATGTAAAACTATTGGTGAAGGCTTAGATGCTAATAGAACTTATCATCTAGTTGTAACTGTAGATGATCAAGTATATGAATTAGATGTATTACCATATGAAATAGTAGTATTTGATAGAGTACCAGTAGGTGTTAAGGTAACTGTGGTTGAAGTTATTGCTGAAAGTGATAAAGATGCATTCTCACCTACATATTATTTAGCTAATAATGTAGTTGAAACAGTTGAATTCACTGCAGAAAAAGAAGTTGAAGTTGCTGTAACAGTTCATAATACTGCTCCAGAACGTCCAACTACACCACATACACCTGATAAACCAACACCAGAAACACCTAAGACTCCAAATAAACCAACAGTTGATACTGCTGATACTAAAAATAATGCATTATGGGTAACAATGTTTGGTTCATCAGTAATTGCTATATTATTAGCATTAGTTCTTCGCAGAAGATTAGAAGAAAACTAATTAGCAAATCACTGATTACATGTATTATAGAAAGACAACTCTTCATTTAAGGGTTGTCTTTTGGTTATAAAAGTTATTATGAATAATCGTAGGGTGATTCATAAAAACCTTTGAAAAATTGTAGGGTTATCATTCGTGAAAGATTCTATTATTATAAAAGATATGATGAGACATATAATGTGCGAAGAGTGTAATCATGATTATTCTGCACCTGAAGAGAATAATGCAATATATATTTGTCCACATTGTCATACATATGCTGATTATATTTGTGAATATGGATATGGTCCTATTACACCATGTAGCATTTTTCTTGGAGATACAAAAATAGCTAAGATAAAAGGGTGTCTATCTTATCATTTAGAATCATATATATTAAATATTAATCAAGATTTACAAAAAGGATATAAAGATTTAGAAGTATATAAAGAAGCAGTTGATGTAATTGTTAAAAAGCTAAAATTATGAATTAGCTAATTTAGCTTTATTTTCATAAAGCATATTATCGGCTTTTTCTATTAGTTTTGTAATATCATCATTTTTTGAAATACATTCAATATAACCAAAACTAGCATTTAAAGAATATGGTAAATCTAAAGATTTACATATACTATTTAATTTCTGATTAACTTCATTTATGAAGTCTTCTGGCGTTTCTAAATGTTTCTTTTCAATTATAAAAATAAATTCATCGCCACCAAATCTACCGACGAAGCCATAATGATTATCTACACAAGTCTTTATAACATCAGCAGTAATTCTTAAAGCATTATCACCTTCAATATGACCATAAGTATCATTAATTTTCTTAAAATTATTAATATCCATAATCAATAAATAGAATGGATTAGTTGGTGTTGTCTTTTCAATTGTTTCATTTAGATATTGAAAACAACGTTTACGATTATTCAATGTTGTTAGTGAATCCTGGTTATTCATATTAACTTGGATATTAATATAAATAAAGAACATAGCTATAGCTGAGGCTGGTCCCACAAATGGATGTCCACCAATAATAAGTTGCAATATACCACCTAAAAATGGAGCAGTCATAAATGCGGCAATTACATAATATTGTTTACGTTTAAATAGGGATTTTTCATTTTTTGCTTTGATTAGACCTTGTATTGTAGTAATTAAGAAGAAAGAATAGGGAACAATATTTTGATAAACCCATAAGGGCCACGATGATAAGTACCTGTAGAATCAATAGAATAAAGAAGATTAAACCATATAGATCCATATGCACAAATAAATATTATTACTACTGGAATGATTATAGCAGTTAAATGGAAATGCTTTTTAAAGATAGAAAATCCTAATCTTAGTTCAGCGAATAATAACCATAATAATGGCATCAATCCTGCCATAATAAACATATGGGTTGAATATAATGTTTTTAAAACTGGTATGGGAAGGCTAATAGCATGCCGATAATGTGCATGAGTTAAGCAATCAACAATTAGAGCAATTATCAATGATAAAAGAAATATTTTAAATATATTAACTTCAAGATCACTACCAAAATCGTGATTAACATTAAATAATATAATACTTAAGAATATAAAAGCTAATGCGTTTACTTCTAAATAAACTATCAAATATTCTAATTCAGTCATACACTATAGAATAACATAAAACAAGTCATTTTGAAATAAAAACAAGTCATTTTATCATTAAAAGATATCTAGAATTTGATACTGATGTCTTAAAACAACATTTACAGAGCGTAATATTGGTTGATATAATCAATATATAAAATATACACATAAAAATGAATGGTATTTGGAGTATAGGAGGACAACATGAAAACGAATAATGTATCCCGATTTTTGCTATGCTTTTATGCTTGATTCTGGTTCTAGGAAATA
>CACZTC010000152.1 GCA_902784015.1 uncultured Erysipelotrichaceae bacterium
ATATTCAATAAAATAATCAAATAATTCCTGACAATTCTTACCTTCATCTATTCTTCCTACATATATTAAATAATCATTTATATTATATTTTTCCTTAAAACGATCCTCATTAATATCATTAGGTACTTCAATTCCAGCTCCACCAAGCTTATAAGGAATTTTGTAATTGTAGTATTTATGTCTTATTAATTCTCTTTCCTCATCTGTTTCAAATAAAAAAGCTTTTGGTTTTGTGAATAAATCATTAAAAATACTCATCTCTAGATAAGGTTCTTTATGCGCAAAAGGAATTACTATTGTTTTTTGGGGAGCTATATTAATACATTTAACTGAAGGATAATATAAATAAGTAAATAATAATATTACATCATAATCATCTTGATTCTTTCTTAAATATTTTACTAAGTTTGGCACATAAGGGCCTTGTTCTTTAAGCCATAATCCCTCTTCTTCCTTTTTTAGCCTACCATATATAAATTTTCCATTTATTTCATCAAAAGATGCTTTATTTCTTTCATGACATACCGAAAAACGATGAATATGAACACCATTCAACACTTCATCGTCCTGTTTATATTCATCCTTCCAAGTAATATAATCAATAGCTTTAGTAGTTAATACATCAACAATGTATTGATTGGTAAGCCTTTCTGCAATCTGTCTTGTCAATAATTCGGCTCCCCCATTAACCTCTAATCCATATCTTTGAATAACGCAACAGATTCTTTTCATTTATTATTTTCCAATTCTTCTAATTTCTTTTCTAAATATAATATTTTAGATTCTAATTCATTTATCTGCTTTTCATGATTATCAAAAATAGGGCTGATATTATTCATGATATTTGATGGCTTATCACCTTTTTCATTATCTTCTTTTTCTTTAATCTTTAAATAGGTAAGGATATATGAATTGAAACGACTTTGTTTTTCATCTAAAGGAATTAAGATAAAGCTTAATATCTTCCTAATGGCTTTTTTAAAGAATACTTTAATTGGATTACCTTTATATTCCTCGTAAACTTTCCATTCGCATATATCTTCAGCTGCATCCAAATAATTCTTCGCGCAATAATCTAAATCATATTCATCTATATTAGCGCCTGCATAAACATCCTCAAAATCAACAATATTATCATATTGTTTGTTGGAAGCTGTTTCTTTTAAATCTTGTTGTAATTTTTCATTATCAATTGTTTTCATTTTGCACCTATTCTACTACTTTCCAATTTGTTTGATATGTAATAAAACCAGATTCTTTAGAAGAGTTAACCACATTAAACTGTGAGTATTCATTATAATAATCACAAGGTGTAGAATCTATCTCAATGATAGAACATTGTAATATATATTTATTTGTGAGCAATCTTAAAGGCTCGCATTCAAATATCACTTGTCCTTCTTTTTTACCTTTAACATCTATATGAATATTAGCTAATTGAGTATTTGTGCCATATATCCATAAACCATCTATATTAAAGATACCCATACCAATGATGATTTCTTCAAGAGATGGATCATTTATTTTGTAGTGGTATTTAAGAATAAATGGATCATCTGATGAAATGGCGCTAACCCCTTCTCCTTCTTTATTTATAATATTGCAGCTTAATATTACAGCTTTCCTATTACCAAAATGGAGCGAATTAGGGTCCATTGTGATATCTTCGTCATTTTCATCATATGGCTTTTGACTTTTGGCTTTTTGTTCGTTGATGTATTCCATTCTCACTTCATTCATATATGCCAAATAAGTATCAACTATTTTTATTGCTTTATCATCAGCTTTTATTTCACCATCATTTATCCAAATAGCTCTATCACAGAATGTTTTAACTGTACCTGCATCATGCGTTACTAATACTATAGTGACGCCAGCCGCTTTAAGCTCTCTCATCTTTTCAAAACATTTTACTTGGAAATTTTCATCACCAACAGATAATATTTCATCTATTAAAAGAATATCTGCATTAACATTGATGGCTACCGCAAAAGCTAATCTCATATACATACCAGAAGAATAAGTTCTAACTGGATTATCAATAAACTCCTCTAATTCTGAAAAGGCGATAATATCATCAAGTCTTTCATCTATTTCTTTTTTTGTTAAGCCAAAGATAGAAGCGTTAATATAAATATTCTCTCTGCCGCTCATATCAGGATGAAAACCAGCACCTAGTTCTATTAAACTAGACACTCTTCCATCAACGATAATGTCGCCACGATCTGGATACATTATTCTTGTAAGCAATTTTAAAGTTGTACTTTTTCCACAACCATTATGACCAATCAAACCTACTGTTTCACCTTTTTTCACTTTAAAAGATATATTTTTTAAAACTTCTCTATTTTGATATTTTCTTCTTCTACTAAAAATAGATCTCTCTTTTAAAGTATTTCCTTTATCTAGATAAACTTTAAAACTTTTATATACATTATTAACTTCAATTGCGTATCCACTATCACTCATATTATAGTTCCTCCGCAAAATGTTTCTTTAATCTCTCAAACACTTTAAAACCTACAACTAAAACAACTATCGCAAATATTATAGCTGTTAATAAAGTAGATAATTGTGGCGCTTGTTTATAATAAAGAATATCTCTATAGGCAACAATTACTGATGACATTGGGTTCAATTTGAAAAAAGGTAATAGTTTTTCTGGCACCATATCTATTCCGTACATAACAGGAGTTAAAAATTGCCATGCCATAACTATAATACTCATAAAATATTCTACATCTCTTAAATATACAGTTATGCTAGAAATCAATAATGTCATGCCTAAAGCTAAAACATATTCAATAATCATAATTATTGGTAAATATATTAAGGCGTTAATACTTAAACCTTTTCCCGAAACTAATAACACCGCAAAAACCACTACCAAACTTAGTAACATATTCACAAATTGGCTAGTCACATAAGATAAAGGTATTACTTCACGTGGAAAATATATCTTCTTCGTCATATCAGCTTGTTGGCGAATACAACCAGCTCCCCCACCTAAAGATGAGCTAAAGAAAAGCCACGGAATGAGCGCCACAAATAAAAATAAATAATAATCTTTTATACCATTTCTCATAATTACTGAAAAAACTAATGTATAAACACCTAATTGTAGTAAGGGACTAATAAAAGTCCACGCAAAACCTAGGGCAGATCCTTTATATCTTCCTCGTAAATCACGTTTTACAAGGCTAAATATCATTTCTCGATAAGCATATATTTCTTTTAATACTTGCATTTTATACTCCACGGACTATTTTATCACAATTAGTTTCTATATATTTTTTGCCTTAATTATATTAACATTCAAACAAATATTAATAGAAATACTTATCTTATTATTCTTGTTTCTAAATAATATCTTTTTTCTTTTGCTTCCCCTATAGAAAAACTCTTCCTCGCATATGGGCCATTATTATTAATATATTCAAATAATGAATCTTTTTTTATGCTAGGCATATATAAGCCTAAAGCTTTTAATTCTTTAACAGCTTTTAATAATTCCTTTTCTTCATGAATATAATCTATTTTACTTTGATATTTATTTAGATCCTCATCAAGCAATAATTGTAAGTCCTTAATTGATTTATTATGAAACTCTCCTACATTATCGCCTAAATACCATTTAACTATTTCTTCTCCATCTGCTTGATTAATAAGATCTTTTAGTATTTCTTCATTTTTATTACTGGTGATTATCCTATGAATTGGTTTAAAATCTTGAGCTTGATCATATATATTTTCTAATTCAACTAAGGCATATCTATATGGTCTAGTTAGAGCTTCTTCACCTATTTCTTCTTTATATTTATCATAGACATATTTAGCTGCAGCTAAAGAATGATTACCATCTCCTACAGCATAAACTAAGTCCCCTTTTCTTTTTTCATATTCACTAATTAATTTATCTATTCTCTTTTTTTCTTCATTATTTAATAAATATCCTTCTATATGACCACCATCCATATTTAAATCAAAATCATATATTCTATCTAATTCTTCTTTATTAATACTTTCTATAATTTCTTTTCTTTCATCATCCAAAAATAATATGACATGTGATAAATCTAATGATGCTTTCTCTCTAACTTTGGCTCTAAGAGGCACTCTATCTATAACTGTTTCTTCAGATGGTCTTATTATTGAATTATTAGAAGAATAATCATATTCTTCTAAATCTATTATTCCTACTAAACCTTTTCTTATTTGATTATTGTTTAAACTTCTTTCAACATATATATAAGAATCTTTATATTCATTAAAATATATATCTTTATTGTTGATATATTTAGACATAGTTAAAGATATATCATTGATATCTTTAGTTATTCCATTAACTAAATAAGCTTCTGGATATATACATTTCAAATATGATTCATCATTATTGATATATCCTTCTAGCTCCTTCCAGTAATCTAGATTACTAGTAAACTGATCGCAGGCAATCACTGCCCACTTATCTATATTATTTTTAGCTATTAATATATCTGTACTACTAAAAATATTAGCCATAACTATATCCCTTTCAACTATTCTTTATTATCATTATGTTCCTCATTAATCTTTAATAATATATTTTTTAAAATATCACAGCTTTTAGATGACTTTATTAATTTACTTTTATCAGCTAATAGAGAATAATAATTCTTATCATTTTTGAGTAATTTTATATATTCACTTGCTTGAAGTATATCTGGCTCAGCCCATAAATAGTCTTTTTTATATGGATATATATCTTTTCCTACTGGTATTAATGTATAGTCTACTAAACAGCTATTATCTTTATTTTGAAATTCTATATTAGCGGAATAATTAGTAGCTATTGTCGGTGTCCCTAACAACATTGATTCCGCTAATACTAGCCCATAACCTTCACTTCTATGTAATGATATATATACATCAACATCTCTAATTAAACTATTTACTTCAATTTTGCTTAAGCGCTCATTAATATAGAAGGCATTATATCCTTCAAGTGCTTTTTTAACATTTTGAATAGTTTTATCATCAGCATTTCCTATTTTTACAACTAAGCCAATATCATCATCTTTATTTGGATAAGCCTTTTTAAATGCCTCAATCACTCCATAGGGATTCTTTCTTTCCGCAATTGAATTATTATCAAATAACATCAAATATAAAAACATATCTGCAGGCAAGCCAAAATAAGACCTATCATATTTTTCTTCATATGGAGCTTCTAATATATATGGAATAGTTCTAACTGGCTTATCTGTGACTTTTCTAATTGCTTCACTCACAAATTCTGATGGTGTCCAGATTTCATCTAATACATTTATCATAGAAACCCATTCTTCAGGAAACTCCTGCATCTCCCATAGCCAATAAGCAATATTATAATGGTGATTGAATTTTCTTTTACCAATCATTCTAAAGGCTTGGGTGAATTCATGCATATTTATATGAAAAAGATTGATGCTATATTTATATTCTGAAGATAATTTATCATCATAGTCTTTATTACTACCATTTAGATTATTTGATAAAGAAAAGTTAATAAATGAATGAGGAATATTAGCTTGTTCAATTATTTTGGCAACTAAGCGACAACTTTGACCCAAGCCTGAATCTTGTGAAAAGTTACCTATCAAATTGATGCCATAAGGAAATAAATCAGAATTAAAAGGTTCTATTTTAGTTCTAGATATTTTTTTCCTATATTGATTGTTGATAGTTTCTCTAACTTTTCTTACATTATTTGGCCCAAGTATTTTTTTTATTGTTTCTCTAATATTCATAATTATTTCTCAAATATTTCTTTAAATACTTTAATAATAGATTCTTCGCTATATTTATCTAATACTTTATTATATTTATCTTGATCTACTCTTTTTGTCTTCTCTAACATTGCCTCTGTTAAATTATCAATAGGTTTTCCTTTAATCGCGATATATTTAACATTATCCCCTACTATCTCTTTAATAGTATTTAAGTTACTAGCGATAATAGGCTTATAATAATTCATCGCTTCTACTACGGGGATACCAAAACCTTCTAATCTACTAGGGAAAACAAAGCATGAACATGAAGCAAATTCTTTATTTCTTTCTTTTTCCGATAGATAACCTAAATATAATATGCCATCAACTTCATATGTTATCTCTTCTAATAATTCTTGTATTTCTAAATCTCTTATCTTACCAGATAATCTTAAACCCTTATCTCCGCCTCTTTCTTTATATTGTTTATAAGCTTTTAAAAGAATATCTGTTCCTTTTCTTTTTTCTAAATTACCCACATAAAAGAAAGAATTATTATCTTTTATTTCTAATTCTGGTAATCTTGGCACAATGATATAGCCAACATGCGTATCTTTATCTTTTAAAATTGGAAAATATTTCTCTGCTTCTTCTTTTGTATTATATGAATCATAAATAAAGGTATCAAAAGTTTTTATGGTCCTATTCATCCCCATTTTAAAATAATGTGAATAGAATTTCCCATAATAGCGAGGATGAGATACTGGGAATACATCTTGGATACTTGCGACTAATTTTCCATATGGATTCTTAATCGTAATAGGTACTAAATTATTACCTTCCCAGAATATATCGGGCTTATATTCATCTATACATTTCTGTACATATTTATAATATAAATATAAACCTATATTCTTATCTAAGCTTTTTCCATATACATATAACTTAATACCACTATTATTTAATTCTTTAATTTCATCGCTCGAAGCTACATCACTAACTAGAGCGATCTCATAATCTTCTTCTTTATGTAAGGCTTTAGCCATATGATAAATATATATACCTATACCACTAGGCTTATTTCCTAAACTTCTTGCATCTATTAATATCTTTTTCATACTTATCTATTATTTCATATTTTTATCATAAATATATAGTAAGAATGAAAAAGTCTAATAATTCTAATTAAGATAAAAAATACCCTATTTAACAATATCTATAATTTTGACCATTTTTTCTTTGCATTTTATAGACAATTGTATATAATTGAATAGCACGAATTGTATTTTTCGTGTCTTGGGGAGGTAGCGAAGTGGCTAAACGCGGCAGACTGTAAATCTGCTCCCTCAGGGTTCGGCGGTTCGAAACCGTCCCTCCCCACC
>CACZTC010000153.1 GCA_902784015.1 uncultured Erysipelotrichaceae bacterium
AGAGATGAAAGACCTGGAGTTAAATTTAAAGATATGGAATTGATTGGTATCCCCTATCGTATAACTGTTGGTAAGGGTATTGCAGAAAATAAAGTGGAATTTAAAACTAGAGTTAAAGAAAAAGAAGATATAAATCTAGATGAAGTTATAGATAAAGTAAAAGAGCTATTGTAATAATAGCTCTTTCTCTTTTATAGAATGTGGAATTTATCTTTAGCTGAATAGCTTGTATGTAATAATTCTTCAGCTAATTCACTTCCAGGTTTACCTAAGAATTTATCATATAATTCTTGGATTTGTGGGTTATCAGAACTTACTCTTAATTCACAAGATAAATCTTCATCATATAGAGCTTTCATTCTTAATTCTTTATAACCATAACCTAATTTGCCATTCTTAACTTTAGAAGCAACTATAGATTGGCCTCCACCATTAATACAGCCACCTGGACATCCCATGATTTCAATAAATGTATATTTTGATGTACCTGCTTTTACTTCTTCTAATAATGGTTTAGCTGCAGACATTGATGAAGCAATCGCAATCCATAATTTTGTTCCATTTAAATCTACTTCTGCTTCTTTTACGCCAGCCATGCCACGACAAGCTTCAAAATCTACTTTTTCTAATTTCTTACCTTCTACTTGTTGTTTAACAGCACGTAATGCAGCTTCCATAACGCCACCAGTTGCACCAAAGATAACAGCACCACCAGTATAATCACCTAATAAATCTGGATCGAATGTATCATCTTCTAATTCAGACCATTCAACACCATTCATTTTGATTAATCTTGCGCATTCTCTAGTTGTTAATACAGCATCTACATCAACATATTCACCTGTATGATTCTCTGGTCTATGTATTTCGCTCTTTTTAGCTATACAAGGCATAATAGATACAACGAATATATCTTTTGGATCAATTCCTTTATTCTTAGCCCAATATGTTTTACAAATAGCACCAAACATCATATGTGGAGATTTAGCTGTAGATACATGTGGTAATAATTCTGGATATTCATATTCTATATATCTTACCCAGCCTGGAGAGCAGCTAGTAAACATAGGTAGTGTTCCACCATGTTGTACTCTTTCTAATAATTCGTTACCTTCTTCCATGATTGTCAAGTCAGCAGCGAAATTAGTATCATATACTTTATCAAAACCACATTGTTTTAAAGCTGCAACCATCTTACCTGTTGCAAGAGTACCAATAGGATCTCCAAATTCTTCACCTATTGAAGCTCTAACAGCTGGAGCTGTTTGAACAACAACGGTCTTAGTTGGATCATTAATAGCATCAATTACTCTATCAATATCTTCTTTTTCAGTTAAAGCACCTACTGGACAGTTAATTACACATTGTCCACATTGCATACAGTTAACATCATTGAAACTAACATTATATGCAGGTCCCATAATTGTATCAAAGCCACGATTTTGTAAACCTAAAATACCTAAGCCTTGTACTTTCTTACATGTTTCAATGCAACGTGCACACAATACACATTTTGAAGTATCTCTTACAATACCATAACTAGCATCTTCTAATGTTCTTTCAGTTTTTGCACCTTCAAATTTATTATCTCTAATACCTAATTCTTCACATAAAGATTGAAGTTCACAATTTTGATTTCTCTTACAAGATAAACAATTCTTATTGTGATTAGACATTAATAATTCAACAGAATTCTTACGTCCTTTTAATGCTCTTTCAGAATTAACGAATACTTCCATGCCTTCTGTAACAGGAGTAGTACATGCAGATAATAATGTTCTACCATTTTTAACTTCTACTAGACATACTCTACAAGAACCTGATTTGTTAATATCTTTTAAATAACATAATGTAGGAATTCTAATGCCATTACTTCTAGCAGCTTCAAGAATAGTTTGACCTTCTTCTGCTTGGATTTCTTTATTATTAATCTTTAAGTTAATCATTTTCAGCCCCTCCTATTTTCTTTCTACTGCTCCAAAGTTACAGCTTGTCATACATGTACCACACTTGATACATTTTTCAGTATCGATGACATATGCAACTTTACCTGGCTCTCCACTAATACATTCTACTGGACAGTTTCTAGCACACATTGAGCACTTCTTACATTTATCAGGATCAATATAATACTCTAAGAGGTTTTTACAAACACCAGCTGGACATTTCTTTTCTAAGATATGAGCTTCATATTCATTTCTAAAGCTCTTTAATGTAGATAGAATTGGATTAGGAGCTGTTTGGCCTAGTCCACATAATGCAGTATCTTTGATTTCATAACAGAGTTCTTCCATTTCTTCTAACATTTCCATAGTGCCTTCGCCTTCTGTTATCTTTGTTAGCATTTCTAGAAGTCTCTTTGTACCGATGCGGCATGGACTACATTTACCACATGATTCATCACATATGAATTCCATATAGAATTTAGCGACATCGACCATACAGTTATCTTCATCAAGTACAATCATACCGCCAGATCCCATCATTGAGCCTGCTGCAACTAAGTTATCATAATCAATTGGTGTATCTAATTCTTTTTCTGTTAAACATCCACCAGAAGGACCACCAGTTTGAACAGCTTTGAATGCTTTATTATTAGGACATCCGCCACCAATTTCATAAATAATTTCTCTTAAAGTTGTACCCATAGGCACTTCAACTAAGCCGGTATTTTTAATCTTTCCACCTAAAGCGAATACTTTAGTACCTTTAGATTTTTCTGTACCAATAGAAGAATACCAATCTGCACCTTTATGAATAATTTGTGCGATATTTGCGATTGTTTCAACATTATTAATTGATGTTGGCTTACCCCATACACCTGATACTGCAGGGAATGGTGGCTTTGGTGTAGGCATACCACGTTTACCCTCAATTGAAGCAATTAAAGCAGTCTCTTCACCACATACGAAAGCGCCAGCACCTAATCTGATTTCTAAATCAAAATCAAAACCAGAATTAAAGATATTTTCACCTAATAAGCCATATTCTTTTGCTTGATCAATGGCGATTTTTAATCTTTGTACGGCAATTGGATATTCTGCACGGATATAAATATAACCCTTATGAGATCCAACTGCATAAGCCATAATAGTCATACCTTCAATAACGGCATGAGGATCACCTTCAAGGATTGATCTATCCATGAATGCTCCAGGGTCTCCTTCATCGGCATTACATATTACATATTTTTCATCTCCTGGTTGATCAGCTTCGAATTGCCATTTAACGCCAGTTGGGAAACCAGCTCCACCTCTACCTCTTAAACCAGATGCTTTAACTTCATCGATTACTTGTTGAGGTGTCATTTCAGATAATACTTTACCTAAGGCTTGATAACCATCCATAGCGATATATTCTTGAATATCTTCTGGATCAATCTTACCGCAGTTTCTTAAAGCTATTCTTTCTTGCTTTTCATAAAATTTAATTTTATTAATATCTAATATTTTTTCTTTTGTTTCTAAATCTTCATCAGATAATTGTAAGTCTGTTACTACTCTACCTTTATATACATGCTCACTTACGATTCTTTCAACATCTTCTAGTTTTACATGGCTATAAAATACATTATCAGGATAAATAGCAACAATAGGTCCTTTTTGGCATAAACCAAAACAACCTGTTTTTACAACATTTACTTCATTACTTAATTCATACTTTTCCAAGGTTTTAACAAACTCATCATAAATTTCTGCTGATTTACTAGCTGTACAACCAGTACCAGCACACATTAGTACATTTAAACGATAATTAGGCATCCTTATTTACCTTCATTCTTTCTAGCTGCTTCCACAGTATATTCTTCAACAATATTACCCTTACCAATGTGCTCTTCAAGGATTTTAATAGCTTTATCAGGATCTACATGTACATATGTTGTATGACCTTCATTCTTGTCGAATACTTCAACAATTGGTTCATAAACACACATACCAATACATCCTGTTTGAGTTATCGTACAGTTGTAATTATTATTGGCTGTTTCTTCTACTAATTTGTTTAAAACTGGTCTTGCTCCTGCGGCAATACCACAAGTAGCCATACCAACAACTACACGATAATCCTTTCCTCCTTCACGCATTTCCACTTTTTTAAGGGCTTGTTCACGTAACTTTTTTAAATCTTCTAAGCTCTTCATACATTATCCTCCTCAGCTTGTTTTATTCCTTGGTTAATATAGTCTTTTATCCATAATAATATTTCTGGTTCAATAAGACTTACACCATCCAATTCTTTCTTTATTTCATTACTTGAGAATATAAATGATTCCTTATCATTATTATATTCTAAAGTAAAGTCTAAGTCTTCATTAGCTTGTATACTAGACATACATATTTCACCAATATCTCCTAATTCTGGAGTGTCTATATGACTTTTTTGTATACTTGCTTTAACTTTAGTTCCTATTCCTTCCTCACTGGATATTTCGAATATCCCATTACATGAATCACATAAACCTTTTAAGAAAGCTAAACCCATACCTATTTTTCTGGTTTTTCTTGAAGTAGAGAATGGACTAGCTGCTTTTTTTGCGGTTTCTTCATTCATGCCTTTACCATTATCTTCAACACTAATTTCAATAATATCTTCTTTAATAGAATTCTTTATCTTTAATAATATTTTAGAAGCTCCTGCTGCAATACTATTCATTAATATTTCAATAATATGCATTGCTAAATCTTCCATCATATTAAACTACCCCACAATCTTTCAAATATACTATCTTGTAAGAAATTTTCTTTTTCTGAAATATCTGTTAAATAATGTGCATCACTATCAATAAACCAAATAGTATCTTCTTCTTTAATCCATTTATGTGTTTGTAATACTTTTAATTTTTGTTCATTAGATTTAACTTCTATACCATCATAAGGTAAGCCTTTAGGAATAAATCCTAATTGTGTAGTAATAGAATTTTGTCTATCTAAGACATGGGCTAAGATTGCTATGCCACCATATTCATGAATTGCATCAATACATTCTTCTATTGAAGCATTTAATGATACTAATAATAAATTCTCTTCTTCAGCTATTATTTCATCATTTTCATTCATGATATATTCATTCCCAAAATAATTAATATCATTTTGAATCTTAGGCATTTTTTCATCTATCCAAGTTTGGAATATCTTAGCTTTTTCTAAGGTATTAAATATACCTAAACAATGCACTTCTTCACTAGTTTGCAGTTCACAGCCATATAAAAGCTTTAATGGTAGACCTTTACATACTTTATCTATAGCATCTAATTGTTTGGTTGAATTATGATCTGTAACAGCTATAATATCTAATTCTTTAATTAATGCCATATTACATATATTGTTTGGGGTCATATCATTTTCTGCACATGGTGATAAACAAGAATGCATATGTAAATCGTAAAACATTATACTCCTAATTCTACTAGCTTTTTACATGTATCAAATGAACTTAAATGGCTTTCAATTAATATTAAGCCTTCTTCTTTAGCTGCTTCTAACATTTCATCACTAATATTTGCATTATCCGCAATAATGACACAAGAGAATTCTCTTAATAGAGCGACTGCAACTACATTAGTATGTACTTGAACAGTAACCCAAGCAGCATCAGGATTACCATTACCCATAACCCAGCTCAATAAATCTCCAACATAGGCACCTTTTATTTCTCTATCAAGGTCCATATCTTCAGTAACTAAATCCCAAGTTGTTTTTTCTAATAATTCCTTAACTTTCATCTTCTCCTCCTAAGATATTTAAGATTTTACAATCTTCTAAGGTTTTCTTACCTTGAGCTATTTCTTCAGCCATATTTCGACATGTCTGTTTACCGCAAGCGCTACAATCATATCCAGGTAATTTGGATAAGATATCATTTATTTCATTAAAACTAGCCATTTTTTCTTTAAATGAACGTTTATCATCTTCTATTTCTTGAAATCTATCAGTATATAAATCCTCAATATGATAATTAGTAGAAGGTTTATTATTTTGACATAATTCATCAATATTATTTTGAATGGAAAAACTATTACCCCATAACATATGGCCACCAATACATCCATTAAAACAAGGATATAAATACATAAGACTAAAGTCTTTTAATAGATCAAATTCACTCATATCTAAGACAGAATTGATTTTATCGAAACCATCAGCTATTAAAGTATTATCTTTATGAACTATTCGTAAAGGATTGCATGATTGTAGACCTTTTTTTGAAAAAGATACATCCATCTTTCCTTTTTTAAGATTCTTTCTTAAAAATGGAAATATATCAGCTAAGGCAATTGCATGATCTACTTCATAACTCATATCATTACTTGGATATTTAGCTAATTCTAACTTTCCTTCACATTCACAGATATTAAATACACCTACATTTTTATCATGATATTTTTCTTTAATCTTTTTAGCGGCTACTTCTGAACTATAATTTATTGGCAAAATATTATCTTGTAGCATTGGATATTCTTTAGCTATTAATCTATTAACTACAGGACAAAATGAAGCAATTGATAGAGCTGGATTATCATCAGATATTAAATTTGATTCTTCCATTATTTGGGCATCAA
>CACZTC010000154.1 GCA_902784015.1 uncultured Erysipelotrichaceae bacterium
AGAAGAAATAAAAGAAGATTTAGAAAATGAAATACCAGTCAAAACAAAATCAATTATCGCTACAAAAATGGATTTAGAAGAAGCAATTATGCAAATGGAATTAAGTGGTCATAACTTCTATATCTATACTGATGAAGAAACAGATAGAATAGCAGTTGTTTATAGGCGAAGTAGCGGAGGCTATGGTCTATTAGAAACTGATCAAGAATAAGAAAAAAGCACCTGAGGTGCTTTTTATATGATTGATAATAACATGATAATGATATGGACAAGGGTTAAGGCGAATGAGCCAGGAAGGATGGAGGAGGTTTGATTATAAGAATAGGACATGATGGCAGTCAAAAGAAGATTATATAAATATGTTCTAGCTAATAAACTAAGAGATAAATCGCTAAACCCAATTGTCATAATTAGGCCAAAAATAATAGAAGATATAAGAATCACTTGTAATTCTTTATTAGGAATATCAAAATGATCAGTCATGCATTTAAAAGAAATATTAATAAAAAATGCTTTGATAAAACTAAAGGCTATCAACATCCCGATTCTGGCATAACCATAGCTTTTTAAAACCAAACCATCAGGTATTAATAAATCACAATCTAAAAAGCTTTTAGCTAGCCATGATAATAAGCCAATAAGAATTAAATCTATGAAGAAGAATAAGTATTTTTCGTTTAACTCATTTATTCTTTCCTTATGTATTTTTAATAATGACCAATTGAAAATAATTAATAAAGAACCAAATATATTAAAACTAATCATCTTAGATATATTTATTTCATCCACAAAAATATCAAAAATACGCCAACTAATAGCGCCAAGAATAAATAACAATATTGAAATTAAGATTGTTTTTAAAGGTAATCTTGTAGTTACTTTTTCTTCAGACATATTATTATTCTACAATAATTCTATAAATCTCATAATAATTGACTTTTAGATAAAGAATATTATTGATAATCTCAATTATTGAGACTTTTTTAATATTTTTTCTCATTTCTAAAGATAATGGCATTAGAAGGCCTTTTTAGAAAGGAGAGAATAGTGGAAACAAGAACATATACATATAAAGAATTACAGACAATTCTCAAATATTTAGGTAGATCATATAAGTTATCAAAACAAAGAATAAAGAATATACAGGAGGCTAATCGCATTGAAGAAAACTATCGTATTTATGATGATGATACACAATTTGTGCATGTCATTGAGGAAGCTTTATTAAGATGTGGTGAGCCTTATCGAACCATTATAGAAAATGATTTTTTATATGATACAGATAAGAAATGGTATTTAAGTAGATTTGCGAGATCTTCTTATTATCGCTATAAACAAAAAGCAGTTAAAGAATTCTTAAATCATTTAGGTGATATAAAAATCAAATATTAGGATATATCTCTTTCATGATAAGATAGGTATAGAATTTCATGATAACAGGAGGTATTTAAAATGTTAAAAGGAATTGCAGCATCACAAGGTATAGCCGTAGCTAATGTATATAAGCTCGAGCAGCCAGTATTGAACATTGAAAAAAAGGAAGCTAATAAAGAAGAAGAATTAGCTAAGCTAGATAGCGCTTTTAAAAAGACAGTAAATGATATTGAAAAAATAAAAGAAGTAGCTTCTAAAAGCTTGGCAGAAGAAGAATTGGCTATTTTTGATGCTCATTTATTGATGGCTAATGATCCAGAGCTCAAAAGTCAAATAGAAGATATGATTAATAATGATGGTGTTAATGCTGAATATGCAACTGAACAAGTTGCGAATATGATGGTTTCGATCTTTGAATCATTGGAAGATGATTATATGCGTGAAAGAGCTGCTGATGTAAAAGATGTTACATTCCGCTTAATGTGTAATATTTGTGGTAAAGAAATACCTAATCTAGCGACTATTGATAAACCAGTAATAGTTGTAGCTAAAGATTTAACCCCAAGCGATACAGCTTCATTGAATAAAGAATATGCGAAAGGCTTTGTGACTGAAATTGGTGGAAGAACTAGTCATAGTGCTATTATGGCGCGTTCTTTAGAAATACCTGCAGTAGTAGGCGTAACAGGCATATTAGAAGAAGTAAAAGAAGGCGATGAATTAGTATTAGATGCTGTAAATGGTGAAGTTATTGTTAATCCAAGTCAAGAGACAATTGATGTATATAATCAAAAAGCCGAAGAATTCCGTAAAGAAAAAGAGGCTTTAAAAGCTCTTAAAGATAAACCATCTATTTCTTTAGATGGCCGTGAAGTATCTTTAGCTGGTAATATCGGCTCACCAGCTGATGTTGAAGGTGTTAAAGATAATGGTGGGGAAGGCGTAGGTTTATTTAGAACTGAATTCTTATATATGAAAAGCGAAGATGATTTCCCTGATGAAGATACTCAATTTGCGGCATATCGTGATGCTTTAGAAGGTATGGAAGGTAAGCCTGTTGTTATTAGAACATTGGATATCGGTGGTGATAAAAAATTAAATTATTATACATTCGAAGAAGAGATGAATCCATTCTTAGGAGTTAGAGCAGTACGCTTCTGTTTGATGAGAAAAGATATATTCCGAACACAATTAAGAGCTTTATTAAGAGCTTCAGTTTATGGAAAATTATGTATCATGTTCCCAATGATTGCGACACTTGATGAATTTAGAAGTGCTAAAGAAGTATATAACGAAGAAAAAGATAAATTAATTAGTGAAGGCGTCAAAGTCAGTGATGATATTGAAGTAGGATGCATGATTGAAATACCAGCTGCAGCTGTGCTTGCGGATAATTTAGCTAAAGAAGCAGATTTCTTCTCAATTGGCACAAATGATTTAATTCAATATTCAATGGCTGCCGATAGAATGAGCCAACCAGTATCTTATCTATATCAACCACTAAATCCTTCAATTTTACGTTTAATAAAAATGACTATTGATGGTGCACACAAACATGGTAAATGGTGTGGCATGTGTGGTGAGATGGCTGGAGACGAGATGGCTGCGCCAGTATTACTTGGCTTAGGCTTAGATGAATTCTCAATGAGCGCTACTTCAATTCTAAAAGCTAGACAGATTATCAATTCTATTAATTATAGCGATATGCAAGTATTAGCTAATAAAGCATTAGAATTAGATAATGAAGAAGAAGTAATCGCATTAATTAAAGAAAACTTATAGAAGAAAATGAGACTTGGTTAATAATCAAGTCTCTTTTTATAATCTTTGATAAGTACTTTCGATATAGAATTCTTTTAAATCATCTAATCTTAAACAAGCTAAGGCTCTACCATATACGCAGCCTGCATCAATATGATATATATTATTGCCATGTATTATCTTACTATCATATTCTTCGCCATATAAGAATGTTGGGGTATGACCAACTATCATGATAGTATCTTTAAAAGGATTATCATCTAGGCCAATATGTGCCCATAATAAAACCTCTTCTTTAACATCATCAAGAATTATATTCTTATCATAATATTCATCGCTTAAGCCTGCATGTATTAATAGATACTTTTGACCTTTAATATTTAATTTCTTATATAAAATCTTATTTTCTAAATATAATTTAATGTCATATAATTCATGAAAATCTAAATCCAACATTTGATTAACAGTTAGATTGCCACCATTGTAATAAAACCAAATTTGAAAGTCTTCACCCATATCTAAAATAGATATATTGCCTTTCTTTAATTCAATAATAGTATCAATATATCTTTCTAACCATATATCATGGTTGCCATAGATTAAGTGGATATTACTCTTATTAATAATCTCTTTCATGAGATTAGCAGAATCTCTGCCACGATCACAAATATCACCAATAATCCATAATTCATCATAAATAGAGAATTCAATCTTTTCTAACATTAAATCGAATTCTTCTTTACAACCATGTATATCACTCATTACATAAGTAGCCATGCAAAAGATATTGTAGAACTAAATAAGGCTTGTTCACAAGTCTAAGTTATATTTGCTATAATACTTAAGAAATAAACAACAAGAAAGGAGCACCAATTATGGGAAGAGCACATGAAGTCCGTGCAGCATCAATGGCTAAAACGGCGGCAATGAAATCTAAATTATATTCAAGATTTGGGAAGGAATTATATATCGCAGCGAAAAGTGGTGTTCCTGATCCAGATATGAATCTTGCTTTAAAAAGAAAGATCCAAGAAGCTAAATCTAATCAAGTACCTGCAGATGTTATTAAAAGAGCGATAGATAAAGCTAAAGGTGGTAGTGATGAATCATATGATGAAGCTAGATATGAAGGCTTTGGCCCTGGAGCTAGTACAGTAATTGTTGATTGCTTAACAGATAATACTAATCGTTCATTCACAAATGTTAAAACTGCATTTAATAAATCACATGGCGCTAAATTAGCTAATGCTGGAGCAGTATCGTTCAATTATGATAATGTAGGTCTATTTGTATTCCCTTATGAAGATGAGGAAGCAATGTTAGATGCTTTGATAGAAGCTGAAGTTGATGTTCAGGATTTATCAGTTGAAGATGGTATTATGACAGTACAAACAGCTTTTACTGATTTTGGTAAAGCTCAAGATGCAATCGAAAAAGTAGTAGGCGAAGTTGAATTTGAAGTATGTGAAACAACAATGCTACCTAATGAATATGTAGAATTAACTGATCCAGAAGAGATTGAAGCATTCCAAAGATTAATGGATCTACTTAATGAAGTTGATGATGTTAATAAAGTATATACAAATGTAAAATCATCATAATTTATAACATCGAGGGAACTCGATGTTTATTTTAGAGATATATGAAAAATAAAAAGCATTTAAAATTCATTCTTTTAGTTTTATTAATAATATTGATGGTCTTAAGTATAGGTACTTTTTATCGTGAACAAAAAGAAATAATTAGTTATGATAGAAAGCATTTATCTTTAAAGCCAAGCGAAGAAATATCTTTGCATGAAGCTAAAAAAGAGCCATTCTATAGCTGGAGTAAAGAAGAGTGGAAAGCTAATCATGATATTAATAATGATTATGTTGCAAACCTTAGATTTGAATCAAATATTATTGATCTACCAGTAGTACAAGGAGAAACTAATGAATCTTATTTGCGAACTGACTGGAAAACGATGAATTATGATGAAATGGGAAGTATATTTATTGATTATGAAATCATATATAAAGATGGAGAATATCAAGAAGAAGATAATAATATCGTAATGTATGGCCATTATTGTTACCCATATATAGATCCTTCACAAACAAAGATGTTTACGCCACTAAAAGTATTAATTGATGAAAAGAATTATGAAGATAATAAATATATTCAATTATTATTTGAGGATGAAGTTAGAAGATATATAGTGGCTGATGTATTCTACTGTGAATTAATATCTTATGATGGAAGTAGTTATTTATATACAAGAGATGATATGGAGTATTATCGTGGTAATTTCACGAAAGAATATTTAGATGTATTTAAAGAAAGAATTAGTGAAAGAAGATTCTATGATACAGGTATTGATTATGATGAAAATGATAAATTATTAACTATGCAAACATGTGTTGAGAATCATAATGAATTAAGATTAATCGTAATAGCTAAAGAAATAGATAGAGTTCTAATTCCTTAAATGAATTTTATGTGAAGTTTTTAATATTTAAATATTAAATGAGTATAATGTTAATAATATAAAAGAAGGAGTATTTATAATGAGTTTAGAAGAATTTTTAAAGTACATTCTTACAGAAGTAAGACTAAATCCTAAAGATAATGTATCTAAACAATATCGTGCTTATTATCAATTAGCAGATAAAAAATTACCATTATCAGGATGGTTTTCAAGCGCTAAGTCAGCTATAGATAGCGCAAAAAGTGCATTAGAAGGCGGATTGTTAGAAGGTAAACAGGTTGAGTTTAAAAATGAAGATGGAAGTGTTGAAGAAGTTGTAGATAATAATAAATATGCAAATATTTTCGATACTAATATTCTAGATAAACTTAAAGGCTTACTTGGTCTAGGAGCTTTAGGTGCATTAGGCGCTAATGTAGGCAATGTTAAAGATGCTGTAGCTAATTTCTTTAATTTTAAAAATGGCAAATTATTCTTTAATGGAAGCGAAGAAGAAATCACTGATGGTTTATTCTCGAGTTTTGGTGGCTTTTTAGATAATGCAACTGATGAAGATAAAGTTAATAATGTTACTTTATTAGAAAACGCAGTTAAAGTTGCCAAACGAAGTAGTGATAATGAATTCTCTTTAGATGAGTTGACTTCTTTATTAAAGAATAATGAAAAAAGTGGAGAGAAATTATTAACTAGATTAATAGATAAATCTATTCCCGAACAAAAAGAAGAGAATCAAGGCTTAAAGAATTGGTTTTTAAATAAATATTATGCAAGTGGTAATAATAATAAATTATTTAAATCAACTTCATTATTACGTGATAAATTTGGTGAATTAGTTAATAATGCTGGTACAGGAGATTTATCTAAATTAGGTTTAGTTGCAGGAGGCGGCTTAGGCTTAAGCGCAATTAAAGCTTTAAAAGATAAATTTACAGCTAATAAAAATGTTGATTTAAAAGATCCTGCTGTTGTTGGTGCTGTTGGTGCTACTCTTAATAATAAAGTAGATGATTTAAAAGAAGGTATCACTAGAGGAACAAATGAAGTAAAAGATGATATCAATAAACTTGGAGCAGGCGCATTAGGAGCAGCTGGCTCAGGTTTAGCTTCAGCTAAGAATCTAGGTAATGAAGCTAAAGATTTAGCTAATAAAGGCTTAGATAATGTTAAAGAAGTAGGCAATAATTTAGATAATAAAGTAGATGATTTAAAAGAAGGTATCACTAGAGGCGCTAATGAAGTAAAAGATGATATTAATAAATTAGGAGCTGGCGCATTAGGTGCTACTGAAGCAGGTAAAGCTTCAGTCAAAAATCTTGGTGATGGTATTAATGTTTCTAATAAAAATGATGAAGATGATAATAAGAAAGGCGGCTTTGGGAAGAAATTAGCATTAGGTGCAGGTGCTCTTGGTTTAGCTTCATTACCATTCTGGGCTATTCCATATAAGATTAATGCAGATGTTCCAAGCGATGCTACAGTTACTAAAGAATTACCAAGTAATTATCGCTTCTATCAAAATGTTGAATTACCAGAAGTAAGTAAAGATGGATATACATTTGATGG
>CACZTC010000155.1 GCA_902784015.1 uncultured Erysipelotrichaceae bacterium
ACGATTGTAGTGTTGATTGTATTCTTAACATTATTTATTTTGTATCCATTAGCTATTCTATTAGTAGACAGTGTTGTTAGTGAAGATGGGGGCATTAGTTTAGATGTATTTAAAAGAGTCCTTGCGATGCCTAATTTTAGAAGAGCTATTTCTAATACTTTGAAAGTAGGATTCTTAGTTGGTATAGCTTCAGCATTAATAGGTTTATTATTCGCTTATGTTGAAGAATATGTGCAATTAAGAACGAAATTTATGTCAGGCTTATTTAAGGTGATAAGTATGTTGCCGGTTGTATCACCACCATTTGTATTATCTTTATCAATGATTATGTTGTTTGGTAAAGCAGGAATTATCACAAGATTTTTATTACATATTTATGATAATAATGTCTATGGTTTCTGGGGTATTGCGATAGTACAAACATTAACTTTCTTCCCGGTATGTTACATGATGATGAAGGGCTTATTGAAAAATATTGATCCTTCTTTAGAAGAAGCTGCAAGAGATATGGGAGCTTCTAGATCTAAAGTATTCTCGACGGTTACTTTGCCTTTGATTTTACCGGGCTTAGGAAATGCCTTCTTAGTAACATTTATTGAAAGTATTGCAGACTTTGCGAACCCTATGATTATTGGTGGCTCATATGATACACTTGCGACATCTATCTATTTACAGATAACTGGAGCTTATGATAAAAATGGTGCTTCTGCCATGGCGGTAGTACTCTTATGTATCACCTTATTGATGTTCATTGTCCAAAAATATTATTTAGAAGCTAAAAGTACTGCTACTTTAAGTGGTAAAGCTAGTAGACAAAGAATGCTTATTACAGATAAGAGTGTTACAAGACCTCTAACTATTATCTGTTCATTATTTGCGATATTTGTAATCGCGATGTATATATGTGTACCATTTGGTGCTATGTTTAAGACTTGGGGATATGATTTCCATCTGACCTTTAAATGGTTTGGTTTAGTCTTTAGTAAATATAAAGGCTTTAAAGCATTTAAAGACTCATTTATCTTATCTTTAATTGCTTCGCCAATTACCGCATTATTCTCCATGATTATTTCTTATCTAGTAGTTAAAAGAAACTTTAGATCGAAAGGTTTCATTGAAGCGGTATCGATGTTAGCGATGGCAGTTCCTGGAACTGTATTAGGTGTAGGCTTTATTCGTGGATATTCAGCTGGCGTATTTAGAACAGGCTTCTTGCAGAGCTTATATGGAACAGGCGCATTATTAGTAATTGTCTTTATTGTTAGATCACTTCCAACTGGTACGCGTAGTGGTATATCAGCTTTAAGACAGATAGATAAAAGTATTGAAGAATCAGCATATGATATGGGAGCTGATAGCTTCAAGGTATTCACAAGCGTTACCTTACCGCTAATTAAAGATAGTTTCTTATCAGGTTTAGTTACAACTTTTGTAAGAAGTATTACAGCTATTTCAGCTATCATCTTATTAGTAACACCTAAATATTTATTAATTACAGTTCAAATAAATGAGTTTGCGGAAAAAGGTTCATATGGTTTAGCTTGTGCCTTTGCGACAATTCTAATTATTATCACTTATGGTGCTGTAACACTTATGAATATATTCATTAAATATTTCGGTACTAGCCGAGCTATAAAGGAGGGATAAAACATGGCAAAAGAAAAAAAGGGTGTTCGTTTAGAACATATATCTAAGATTTATCAAGATCCTAAAACAGGTAAAGATTTTTATGCTGTAAAAGATACAACTTTAAATATTGAACCTGGTAGTTTTGTGACATTATTAGGTCCATCAGGTTGTGGTAAAACAACAACTTTAAGAATGATAGCGGGATTTGAAAGTCCTGATGAAGGGGAAATCTATTTAGGAGAAGAGCCAATTAATGAATTAACTCCAAATAAAAGAGATACTGCCATGGTATTCCAAAGCTATGCACTTCTTCCTCACTATAATATTTTTGATAATGTTGCTTATGGTTTAAAACTAAGAAAGATGGATAAAGCTACAATCGAAGAAAAGGTTACTAGTATTCTAAAGCTTGTTGGCTTAGAAGGAATGGAAGGAAGAATGACTAACCAGCTATCTGGTGGTCAACAACAACGTGTAGCTTTAGCTAGAGCTTTAGTTATAGAACCAGGTGTATTACTTTTTGATGAACCTTTATCTAATTTGGATGCTAAATTAAGAGTATCAATGAGAACTGAAATAAGACGTATCCAACAAGAAGCGGGTATTACCGCAATCTATGTTACCCATGATCAATCAGAAGCGATGGCGATTTCTGATAATATCATCATCATGGAAAATGGTATTGTTTCACAAATGGGTACTCCTCAAGAAATCTACTATCATCCAAATAATGAATTCGTAGCTGATTTCATTGGTGAAGCTAATTTCTTAAGAGGTAACGCAACTTCAGCTAATACTGTAGATATTAATGGTAATGCAGTTACTTTAAATGATTTAGGTACTAAAAGCGTGGGGGATGAGTGTACTTTAGTATTACGTCCTGAAGCTGCATTAGTCGCAGATGAAGGTCAATTACCATGCGAAGTAATATTAAGTTGCTTCATGGGATCTTATCAAAATTATCATGTAATGGTTGGTGATACTTTAGTAAAGATTACAGACTTCAATCCTAAGAATAAAAAGATATATGAAGTAGGCGATAAAGCTTTCGTAAAATTTGAAGCTGATAGTGTACATGTAATTTAATAACATTAATAACCTCCTAGTAAGGAGGTTTTTAAATGCCATTGACAAAATGTAAACGCTTGCATAAAATAGTTATGGAAACGTTTACGTAAACGTTTTAGATTATTATGGCTACAATAAAAGATATCGCAAAAAAATCAGGCTATAGTATTGGCACAGTATCGCGTGTTATTAATAAACATAAAGATGTTAGTGACAAAGCTCGTGCCATTATTGAAAAGATTATTGAAGAAGAGAATTTTCAGCCTAATATGAATGCTAGATTTTTAAAGAAGACTTCTAGTAATGCTGTGGCTATTTTAGTCGTTGGACATGGGAATCTATTCTTTGCGGATTTATTAGAAAATGTTCAAAAAGAATTAGATAAAAGAGGCGAAGAAGCAGCAGTATTCTATTTAGATGAAAAAAGTAATCAAGTTGATGAATCTTTAAGGGTTATTTCTGAAAGAAAACCTAAAGGAATAATTTATATGGGAGGCAACTTGAATTTCTTTAATGATAATTTCAAAAAAATAGAAGTGCCTTGTGTGCTATTAACTAATTCTGCAACGCAATTAGGTTTTAATAATTTATCTAGTTTCGCAAGTGATGATGAAAGTGCTGCAAAATATGCCATAGAATATCTAATTGAAAATGGACATAAGAATATTTGTATCATTGGTGGCTCAAAAGAAAATTCACAAGCTACTAATAGAAGATTAGAAAGCTGTGAAAAAGTATTAAAAGAAGCAGGTATTAAATTTGATGAAAAGAAACAATATATTGAAACTAGATATTCTATGCAGGAAGGTTATCAAGGTTGCGAGAAATTAATAAAGAATAATCCTAAAACAACAGCTATATTTGCGCTTAGTGATAGTATTGCGATTGGCGTAATTAGATATTTAAAAGATATCGGTAAAAGTGTTCCAGAAGATGTTTCTTTAATTGGCTTTGATGGTATAAGCAGTGGTCAATTTAATACGCCAAGATTAACAACAATCAAACAAGATACTAAAGTTATCGCTAAAAAAGGTGTTGAGAGTTTATTGCTGAGAATCAATTATAACTATGGTGCTATCCATGAGTATATTCCATTTACATTTTTAAAAGGGGAAACAGTTAAAAAGATTTAAGTATGAAAAGAGGTGCAGGAATATTAATGCCTATATCTTCATTACCTTCTGAATATGGAATAGGTAGTTTAGGTAAAGAAGCATATAAATTTGTAGATTATTTAGATAAAGCTGATCAAACATATTGGCAGATTTTGCCTTTAGGTCCTACTAGTTTTGGTGATTCTCCATATTCTTCCTTATCAGCTTTTGCGGGTAATCCATATCTTATTGATTTAGATTTGCTTAATAAAGATGGTTTACTTAAGAAAAGTGAATATAAAGGTTTAATGCATAATACAAAAAATATTGATTATGGTTTCTTATATGAAACTAGATTTCCTTTATTAAAAATAGCAACCCATAGATTATTAAAAAAAGATAGAAATAGTTTTAATGCTTTTATTAAAAAAGAGAAAGATTGGTTAGATGATTATGCTTTATATATGGCTATCAAAAATGAGCTAAATGGAAAAGAAGTAGAGAAATGGCCAAAGAAATTACGCTTAAGAGATAAAGAAGCATTAAAGATAAAAAGAGAAGAATTAAAAGAAGATATCATTTTCTATCAAGCGATTCAGTATTTATTCTTTAAACAATGGGAAGAATTAAAAGAATATGCTAATAGTAAAGCTATAAAGATAATTGGAGATATTCCAATTTATATCGCTAGAGATAGTGCTGATATTTGGGCTAATGCCAGTGAATTCCAATTAGATAAAAATGGGAGACCTCGCAAAGTGGCAGGCGTACCTCCAGATTATTTTGCGAAAGATGGACAATTATGGGGTAATCCTGTATATGATTGGAAACATTTGAAAAAGAATCATTATGCATGGTGGATAAAAAGAATCCAGCAACAATTTAGATTCTATGATGTCATAAGATTAGATCATTTTAGAGGCTTTGAAGCATATTATACAGTTAATCCTAAAGCCGATACCGCTCGTATTGGCAAATGGGAAAAAGGTCCGGGCATAGACTTCTTTAAAGAAATAAAAAAGAAGTTAGGAAATAAAGAAATGATAGTTGAGAATTTAGGTTTCCTAACAGAAAAAGTTAATAAGATGCTAGAAGAATGTGGTTATCCTGGCATGGTGGTATTAGAATTTGCGTTTGATCCTAATGATAAGGAAGGGAATTATTTACCACATTCACATATTAAGAATTCTGTTGTTTATCTAGGTACTCATGATAATGAACCAATTATAGCTTGGAAAAAATTAGCACCTAAAGCACATATTGAAAAAGCTAAACAATATTTCAATATTACTAAAGATGAACCATTCAATTGGGGCATGATTAGAGGTGCATTTAGCAGCTGCGCTGATGTGGCTATTATTCAATTCCAAGATATTATAGGCCTAGGCAGCGAGGCTCGTATCAATACGCCAGCTACATTAGGTAATAATTGGTCATGGATATCTAAAAAAGAGATGTTTAAAAAAGAAGATATCAAAAAATTAGCTTCTCTAACAAAGCTATATCATAGAGAAAAGGAAAATTAAAATGGCTACTGTAAGCTTAAGACATGTAGATAAAATATATCCAAATGTGAATAATACTTCTTCTAATAATAAGAATAGTAATCTTAAGATTGTAGAAGAGGGAGTTTTAGTAGTTGATGATTTTAATTTAGAAATCAAAGATGAGGAATTTATTGTCTTAGTTGGTCCTTCAGGTTGCGGTAAATCAACAACCTTAAGAATGGTAGCTGGTTTAGAAAAAATATCTCATGGTGAAATATTTATTGATGATGAATTAGTTAATGATAAAGAACCTAGAGATAGAGATATCGCCATGGTCTTTCAGAATTATGCCTTATATCCTCATATGACAGTAAAACAAAATCTAGAATATCCTTTAAAGCTTCATAAAGTACCTAAAGATGAAATGGCTAAAAAGGTAAAAGAGGCTGCAGATATTTTAGGTATTACAGAATATTTAGATAGAAAACCTGCTGCTTTATCTGGCGGACAAAGACAGCGTGTCGCAATCGGTAGAGCGATAGTTAGAGAACCTAAAGTATTGTTGATGGATGAACCATTATCAAATTTGGATGCTAAATTAAGAAACCAAATGCGCTCTGAAATTATTCAATTAAGAGATCG